>CAZQRO010000067.1:0-11289 GCA_964595785.1 uncultured Eubacterium sp. | reverse complement strand
AATCCCTGTTACCATTAGTCTTTGTCAACTAATATTGTACAGGTAAATCCACGAATCTACAATTGTGAGGTCACTTCATATTATCTTTTGTTTATACTTTTCGTTAAAATACATTAAAAATATAGCATTTTATAGATGAAAAGAAGAGTTTTATAAAAGAAACGAAAACTCGCACCAAAACAACATAAGAAAAGTATTTACAACATATTAAATAAGTGATATTATTTAATCCCGGGAAGATGTGTGAAGGTAAATATGCATATGAAAAAGCAGGTGTAATGATAATTGAATAATTTTGCAGGAGGTACTTTTTATGAGAAGAAACACAAAAAAGATTTTATTTGTAATATTAATGTGTATTATTTTAGCTATGGGATTAGAAACCACAGGATTTAGTAATAGGACTGTCTATGCTGCAGATGCATCTTACGTAATTTTGTCACGTTATGCTGCAACAATGGATATAGGAAATCAATTTTATCTTGTGGGTATTACATCCACAGGTAAGAAACCTACGTTTTCCAGTAGTAAATCGAGTATTGCATCAGTGGATAAATATGGACTGGTGACAGCCAAGAATGATGGTAAAGCAACAATAAAGGTTAAAAGTGGAAAGGGGGTGGCATATTGCTTCGTAGTGGTTAACAAGACAACTATAGGTTTATCGAAAAACAGAATAACCTTGCAGAAAGGACAAATTATAAAATTGACGGCAAATATATCGTCTGGTTCAGCACCTAAGTTTTCAAGTAATAAAAGCAGTGTTGCAAGGGTAGATTCAAGTGGTAATATAACGGCGGTAAAAAATGGAACAGCAATTGTTACGGTAAAGGCGGACGGAGAATCATCAAAATGCACGGTTGTGGTGAACAAACCCACGATAACACTGGATAGTTACAATATTTCGATGAATAAAGGAGATAATCAGATGCTGACCCCAAAAGTGTCAAATGGGTATTCACCTAAATATTCTTCTAGTAATTCAAAGGTGGCTACAGTAAGCACTTCAGGAAAGATAACCGCAGTTAAAAAGGGAAAGGCAACAATCACCATATCGGAGGATGGAACTAAGGTAAAATGCGTGGTAAATATAACCTGAGATAATCAAATTAAGAACTATTTTTTGTATTTATAATATTTATAATTTGTGCAAACATCTATTGTTAAAATAACTAAAACGTTGTATAATATCATTAAGTTTTATGTGATAATTACTAAAATAAGATATGCGTTAGGCATAGATGGAGGCACAAATGGGAAAAAAAGTACATGTTAAAATGATTAGTGCAGTTGCACATTTGGAGAAAGTAGATACAGCAAAACTTGCTCCGGAAGTAGCAGATATGTATAATAGATTAATGGGTGGACGTGAGAAGTTTGGTAAGATAATAAGAAATGTAATTTCTTCTACGATGAAGATTAGTTCATTGGATTTGGAATTGGTGAATAAGGCGGATCATCTGAAAAGTATTAGTTCAGAGTTATCGGATTTAGCTACTAATGTCAGTAAGACATCAGAAGTTACTGCAACAGTTGCAGGAGATGTAGCTAATGCACATGAAGATTTGACGAATTCCATAACAAATGTTTCGGAAAAATGTAACCTTATTCTTAAAGGAATCGGTGATAGTGAAACGGAACTTACTACAATTATGGATTTATCAGGAACAGCAATAAAGCAGTCAGGACAGATGAAACAGGATATGTCTACTTTATTAGAAGTAATCCAGCATATGAATGAAGTAATTGAGGGAATTAATTCGATTTCAGCACAGACGAATCTTCTTGCTTTAAATGCTTCAATTGAAGCGGCAAGAGCAGGAGAAAATGGACGAGGATTTGCGGTAGTTGCAGAAGAAATAAGACAGCTTGCAGAACAGACTAAAGTGTTAACAGGTAATATGGGATTGTTTGTTGAAAATATTGCTGAAGCTTCAGGAAAGAGTTCAAAGAGTGTTGAAAGTACAGTTGAATCATTAGAAAGTATCAATGCCAGTCTTAAGTCAGTATTAGAAATAAATACTTCTAATAAGGATAATTTGAATAACATCAATGAATCTATTACTACAATAGCAGCAACAAGTGAAGAAATCAGCAGTTCTGTTAATCAAGTAGAGGCTCAGATGACTAATTTAGACGAGCAGATAGATATATTATCAAAAGAATCACAGACACTTGCAAGTGTAAGTGACGGCTTATCAGAAGTTATCAAACCTATATTTGAGGTAGAGGATATTTTACAGGTGGTAAGCGAAGATGTAGCAGATATTACTCAGGATGATTTTTATAAGATAGATAATCAGACATTTAAAGATTCGGTGAAATCAGCAGTAGAGGCACATAAAACATGGCTTGTTACATTAAAGAATATGATAGAACAGCAGGAAGTATTACCATTGCAGACAGATGAGCACAAATGTGGATTTGGACATTTTTACTATTCAGTAAAACCAAAGGCATCAGGTATTGTTGAAGTATGGAATGATGTTGCTGCTAAACATTCAGAATTTCACAGATGTGGTGAAAACGTTATAAGTGCATTGAAAGCTGGCGATGTTTCTAAGTCAAATGAAATATATTCTAAAGCAGAAATTTTGTCAGTAGAATTGCTTGAAGACTTCGATAAACTGTTAGGAATTACAGAAGAACTTACAGAAAAAGAAATGAGTGTATTTTAAAATATTATAGTTTCAAGACAATTTAATATGAAAAACAGAGAAACCGCAGATACAATTAAAAGTATCTGCGGTTTTTGACGTATCAGATTATGCCGGGGGGCTAATATATATACTTACGATATTATTCATCAGATTAAGTAGTCAAAAGGTATAAGTCAATAAAATATAATTTAAAGAAAGTTGGTTATTCAACTATATGGCGTTTGACAATATCACGAATTGAATTATACAGGTATGGTTTTAGCTGTTCAATAGAAACCGGTTCGCTATATAGAATTGAACTATAGCAGGTAGAACTGGCTAATTCAATAATCATAAACAACATAATCTCAGGGTCTTTAAAAGTATAGTCCTCACGATTGAGAATTCTGGAATAGATATCATAAAAGTCAATCTCATCATCAGTAGTTGGATTAATCAGTGAAGATTTAAAAACACCCCAGCTTAAATTCTTAGAAATAAATAATAGAAGAGATTTATCTTTACAAAACTGATTAATTACATGGTCAGCTAAAAAAATTATTTCATCAAAGAAATCAGTTATACCGGTATGGGATAAAGCTTCGTCGGCATAGTGAAACAACTGGCTTGCTTTATGTGCTATAAGCATATTTTTAATATCATATTTATCTTTAAAATAAAGATAGAAAGTACCCTTTGCCACACCGGATTTCTCAACAATGTCTGATATGGAAGTCTTGTTAATTCCTTTAGACATAAATAGTGAAAATGCGGAGTCTAACAAGGAGTCTCTTTTCTTTTTCTTATTGGTTTCTAATTTGTTCATGTTATTAATCCTTCTTTTCAGCTTGTCCAGTGCATATTTATTATAAGATTTAGATGCGAAAGGTTCTGTGAAAGATACCTTTTCACATCTTAATCATTATAAGTATAAAAGTATGCAGAGGTCAATAAATTTTTAAAAATAATTATTGACCAATGGTCACTTTTGTGATATACATTATAACATAATAAATGACCAATGGTCAATAATAAAATAAATTAGAAAAAAGGAGTGAAAATATGTTAAAACTTGGAAAAAGAATAGTTAAATACAGAATGCCAATTTTGATTATAAGTTTTCTGTTATTAATACCATCTACGATAGCATACCTGAACACACGTATTAATTATGATATACTTTCGTATCTTCCAAAAGACATTGACACAATGAAAGGTCAGGAGATACTTACAGATGAATTTGGTACAGGAGCATTCTCAATATGCGTTGTTGAAGGTATGGATGAAAAAGGCGTGGCATCACTTGAAGATAAGATTAGAAAAGTTGACCATGTTAACAATGTATTTTGGTACGATTCATTAGCAGATTTATCGGTTCCGATGGATGTACTTCCTGATGAAGTGAAGAATGCATTTAATAATGAAGAAAAAGACAGTACACTGCTTATTGTCACATTTGACAGTTCTACATCAGCAGATGAAACATTAGATGGGATAGAAGAAATCAGAAAACTTACTAAAAATCAATGTTTTCAAAGTGGTATGTCCTCTACAATTGCAGATATTAAAAAGATTTGTAACACAGAGGCAGTAATGTACGTAGTATTGGCAGCAGGTTTATCGGCAATAGTACTTGCACTTACAATGGACTCTTTCCTTATACCTGTTTTCTTCTTATTAAGTATAGGAATGGCAATCATCTATAATCTGGGCACCAACTTTATTGCAGGAGAGATATCGTTTATAACACAGGCGCTTGCGGCGGTACTCCAGTTGGCAGTTACGTTAGATTATTCCATATTCTTGTGGCACAGTTATCAGGAATATCGTGAAAAATATCCGAATGATAAAGAGAGGGCGATGGCACACGCCATTTCGAATACTATTGTTTCTGTAATTGGCAGTTCAATTACAACGGTTGCCGGATTTGTTGCTATGTGCTTTATGACGTTTACATTGGGATTTGACCTTGGTATTGTAATGGCAAAAGGTGTTATATTCGGTGTGCTGGGATGCGTAACAATTCTTCCGGCAATGATTCTTACATTCGATAAGGCGATAGAAAAGACAAGGCACAGAGCATTAATTCCGGATTTAGGTAAAATTGGAAATTTTGTAACAAAGAAATATGTTGTCTTTATAGTAGTATTCTTCATAATACTATTTCCGGCTCTTTATGGATATACACATACAGACGTTTATTATGATTTGGCAGGAACACTTCCGAAAGATTTAGAGAGCGTTGTGGCAAATTCTAAATTGGAAAAAGATTTTTCAATGGGTGCAACTCATATGGTATTGGCAGACAGCAATTTGTCTTCTAAAGATACGGCATCAATGTTACAGGAGATAAGCAATGTCAAAGGCGTAAAATTAGCAGTAGGACTTGATAATATCATAGGACCTGCAGTTCCTAAAGATGTTATACCTGATACCTATAAGAACATACTTGATAATGGCAAATACAAATTAATGCTGGTGTCATCAGAGTATAAGACGGCGTCTGATGAGGTAAATGAACAGGTCAGTACTATTCAGAATATTATTAAGAAATATGACAGTAAAGGAATGTTAATTGGTGAAGCACCTTGTACAAAGGATTTGATAACCATTACTGATAAGGACTTTAAGACAGTTAGTACGGTGTCAATAGTACTTATATTTGTAATTATAGCCATAGTACTTAAATCAATTTCTTTACCGGTAATCTTAGTTTCGGTAATAGAATTTGCGATATTTATTAATATGGGAATTCCGGCATATACAGGAACAACGCTTCCTTTTATTGCATCAATTGTAATTGGAACCATTCAGTTAGGCGCTACAGTGGATTATGCAATACTTATGACAAATAAATATAAGAAAGCAAGATATAACGGAGCAGAAAAGCGTGATGCCATAACAACAGCACTAAATGGTTCTTTACAATCAGTATTTGTAAGTGCGGTAAGTTTCTTTGCAGCTACATTTGGTGTTGGTATGTACTCAAGCATAGATATGATTAGTTCACTTTGTGTATTGTTAGCAAGAGGTGCGATTATCAGTTTCCTTGTAGTTGCATTTATCTTACCGGCAATGTTTATGATATTTGATAAAGTAATAATAAATACAAGCGCAGGTTTTAAACCTAAAAAAGTAACAGAAAATTAATAGAAGGAGTGATATGATATGAAGAAAAAAATAGTTAAAACAATCTCAATATCAATGGCGGCAGTACTTGCAGCGGCAGGAATAGGATATTGTGCATTGAACAGCGATGAAAAAGAAGCAGTAGCAGATACCGGTAAAGATGCACAGACTATACAGGACACAATCGAAAAGAATGTAACCTTTAACGAAGTGGGTGAGGATAAAGAAGAAACAGTATATGTTCTTACTGATGCCAATGGAAATGTTAATAAAACAATAGTAAGTGACTGGCTTAAAAATAAAGATGGAAGCAGTACAATTACTGATAAGTCAGATTTAAAAAACATTGAAAATGTTAAATCTGATGCAGATTATACAACCGGTAAAGATGGAGAAATTACATGGACATCAAATGGAGAAGACATCTATTATCAGGGAACTACAGACAAAGAACTTCCTGTAGATGTTAAAGTAACATATATTCTTGATGGTAAAGAAATGTCTGCTTCAGAGATTGCAGGAAAAAGTGGTAAAGTAACAATCAGGTTTGATTATACTAATAATACAAAGAAAGAAGTTACCGTAAATGGCAGGAAAACAGAAATGTATGTACCATTTACAATGATTTCGGGAATGCTGCTTGATGGTAATACATTTAGAAATGTAGAAGTTAATTCAGGTAAAGTAATATCTGATGGAAACCGACTAGTTGTTGTTGGCCTTGCATTTCCTGGAATGAATGAGAATCTTGACATTGCATCATTTACAGATAATAAAGAAATGACTTTCCCTGAAACAGTTGAAGTTACAGCAGATGTTGAGAACTTTTCATTGGGATTAACTCTTACCATGGGAAGCGCAGAGCTTATATCTTCAGTAAATCTTAATGATGTAACAGCATTTGATGATTTAAAGGAAGTAGTTAATAAATTAGTCAAATCTACAAATGAACTTCAGAATGGCTCAACAAAACTAAGTACCGGGTTAAAGACATTAAAAACGAGCTTTGGAACATATTCAACAGGCGTTAAAACTTATGTAAATACAGTTAATTCAAATATTGGTCTTCTAAATGACAATATGGCGCCGTTTGCAAATGGAATTAATACGGCATTAAGTGGTGTAAACCAAATGATAGCAGCTATGGAAGGTGATGAAGGTGCAGTGTCAGGCGCTAAGAAGTTAGCAGATGGTTCCGCACAGGTAAACACCGGATTAAATAATTTGTTGGCAAAAATCGGTACAGCAGGCGGTACAGATAATAATACGATTGCAGGAGCTGTTAATAATATTGCAGCAGGTTCAGGTACATTATTTGGTTATTTAGATAAGATGTTAGCAGCATTTGATAATACGAGTACATCATATGGACTTACAGATGGTTCGCAGGCAGTATCAGATGGTGTTGAACAGTTGTCATCAGAACTTACAACAATGGTTCAGACAATGAATAAGACAATTACGGATAACCAGACAAAGATTGACGGACTTAAAGCAGTTATTAAGGGAGGCATCAGTCCGACAACTGGTCAGGCACTTACAGAACAGGAAATCACAACTTATACTGCAAATATTAACCAGTTAGAAGGTGCTAACGCAGCATTACAGTCAGTGTTAGCCCAGATGAATCCGGGCACAATGCAGACACAACTTGGAACACTTACAACAGGTGCAGATAATCTTGCCTCAGGAATTAAGTCATTGCAGCAGGGTATCAAAGATTTTAAAACAAATGATAAGACATTAGTTGATGGTGCGTCAGAACTTAATGGTAAGATGTCGGAATTAGAATCAGGTGTTAATGAGTTGAAAAATGGTTCTAAACAGGTATCAGATGGTGCAGCGTCACTTTCAGCAGGTGTAGATACTTTATATACGTCAATGAAGAATCAGCTGCAGCCGGGACTTTCAACATTGTTTGACGGCGCAAATCTTTTGACCACATCAGTTAACCTGTTATATGAAGGAACAAAACCAACATCTAAAGATGTAGGCACACTTTTGTCAGGAACAGACCAGTTGACATCAGGAATTAATGATTTATCAAGCGGTGCGGATACATTAAGCGCAGGAATGAAACAGTTTAATGATGAAGCAATCAGCAAAGTGTCAGATTTTGTTGATGGTGACTTAACAACAATTGTAGAAAGAATTAAATCAACGGTAAACCTTGCAAATGAATACACAATCTATTCAGATGCAGCCGATGGCAAGAGTACAAGTGTTAAATTCATCTATGAAACAGACGGAATAGAAGCAAAATAGATAATAATAAAAAGCAGTCAATTCCTATGACTATATATAATAGTTGTAGGAACTGACCGCTTTTTGTTTATATTCATACTAAGTTATATTTGCCCCCGGCATCAGCTTATATAAAATTTTAAACAGTATCATCAGTATTTGTTTCGTTACTGCTTTCACTTTGTGCATCACTGGTGGAGGAAGTACTGCTATTGCCGGATTCTAATGCACTTAATTTGGCATTTATTTCCTCGTTGTCCTCCTCTTCATCATTGAACATGGAATCATATTCTTTTGGATTCTTTTTCTCATTTACCATAGCAGCGGATTTGGCAACCATATATAATTTGAAATTGAATTCCATAAGCTTTTTCTCATCGGCAGCAGGTACTTTATCACCGGCAGATATTCGCCTTGCAATTTCCATGATTTTCGCCATGTCTTCGAATACATCTTCCTCGGCTTTGCCAGACTCTAACTGCTGTTTCAGCATTTCGTTATACCGCTCCATCGCTTCAGGCGAAATAGTCAGATTAACACCACCTGTAGAAGAGGTTTCTTTTTCGATGGGGTCAGAGCTATTAGCGCTGTTAGAAACAGAAGTTTTGTTATCTCCGGTTTTGCTGCTGATACTTGATAATAAGTCAGAAATAACTTTTGCTGAATTATTTATATACATACACATCCTCCCTTTGGTTTGCTGTAATAAGAAAACCATCAAAAATCCAATACATTTTCTAAAAGTTATAACTATAATATCGGTAAAAATAAGAAAATGTTTACATTGAATAATTAATGGCTATGGGATATACTGAAACATATTTATTAAAACAATGAAAGAGGTAATGACAGATGCAGTATGATGTGGGACAGATTGTTAAGTTGAAAAAGAAACATCCCTGCGGAAGTTTTGAATGGGAAATACTTCGTGTGGGAGCTGACTTCAGGTTGAAATGTCAAGGGTGCGGGCACCAGATAATGGTTCCGAGAACTACAGTGGAGCGTAATACAAAGGGATTGCGTGATAAAGAAAATTAATATACAGGAAATATTTAAAAAATATAGAAATGTATTGACAGACAGATAAAATTGTGATATTGTGTTAATTGGTTAATACAACAAGACAACAATACACGCCATTTGAAAGGAAGTGATTAGGTGGCATGGGAATTTAAGGATGACAGACCAATTTATACACAGCTTTTAGAACAGATTCAGAGAATGATTATCTCGGGTAAGTATAAGTCGGGAGAGAGATTACCTACAGTAAGGGATTTTGCGTCGGAAGCGGCGGTTAATCCCAACACAGTGCAGAGAGCATTGGTAGAGTTAGAGAGAATCGGACTTGTCTATTCTCAGAGAACAACCGGAAGAAGGATAACCGATGATAAAGATCAGATTAACAGGGTTAAAGAAGAAATTGCTGAGAAATTGATTCAGGAATTTTATGAAAACATGAAGGAACTGGGATATGCTAAGGAACAGATAATATCATTACTAGAGAAATTTACTTTACAGTAAAATATAATTTTGAAAGGTGAGGAAAGAAATTATGGGTGAATTTTTACTCGAAGCAAAAGGTTTGTCTAAATTTTACAGTTCAAAACCGGCGCTTAAAGAATTAAATCTTTCATTAGAAAGAGGTAAGATTATTGGTTTGCTCGGACCGAATGGCAGTGGTAAATCAACATTTATCAAGCTGTGTAACGGCATTTTACAGCCGTCAAAGGGCAGCATATTTATAGGAGGAAATCCGATAGGAACAGAGACTAAGAGGATAGTTTCATATCTTCCGGAGCGAACATATTTAGATAACAACATGTCACCGGTAGAGCTGATAGCATATTTTTCTGACTTCTATGAAGATTTTGATGCAAATAAAGCATTTGATATGTTGGGAAGTCTTAAAATCAATCCAAAAGATAAGTTAAAGACCATGTCAAAAGGTACGAAGGAAAAGGTTCAGCTTATCCTTGTAATGAGCCGTCAGGCACAGTTGTATATGTTAGATGAACCAATAGCTGGTGTTGATCCGGCAGCAAGAGATTATATTCTTAACACAATTATTACTAATTATAATCCAAATGCATCTGTTGTAATTTCCACACATCTGATTACTGATATTGAGCAGGTTCTTGATGAAGTAATATTTATACAGAATGGTGAATTGAGATTACATAAGACGGTAGATGAGATACGTTCTTTAGAGGGCAAATCTGTTGATGCATTATTCAGGGAGGTGTTCAAATGTTAGGCAAATTAATTAAACATGAATTTAAAGCAACATATAAGATATTTGGATTATTATTTAGCGCACTGATTCTTCTTACTTTATTAACGAGATTCTGTGTATATATTCCATTTGACAATATGATTTTTAAGGTTCTTACAACAATATTATCAGGAGTATATGTTATTGCTGTAGTATGTATGTCATTATTCAGTATAGCAATTGTACTTATTAGGTTTAATAGAAATATGCTTCGTGACCAGGGTTACTTATCTAATACACTGCCTGTTAAAATGTGGCAGCAGATAACAGCAAAAGTTCTTACTTATACAGTATGGATGATTACAAGTGTGATTATGATGTTCGTATCGTTGTTCGTATTTTTTGTTGGAAAGCACACGTTTACGGAATTTTTGAATGAATTTTTTGATGTTGCAGGAGATGTATTTGATTATCCGAAATTGGTGGTTATAATTGTACTATTTGTTATATTGATGATTGCGCAGATTGCGGTAAATCTCTTAAATGTATTTGCAGCACTTTCATTAGGGCAGATATTTGCAAAACATAAGATTGCAGGAGCTATTTTATTTTATTTCGTATTAAATTATGCATTAGGATTTATTACATCGGGTGCAATGATGCTTATGCCGAATTTTGTAGATAAAATGAATAACATTGATGTGGAGATAAATGCTGCAAAAACAGCGGGAGATGTAGTAAATGCAATTGGTAATCCGGCATTAGCATACTTAGGATTTCTGTTTGTAATTGAACTTTTGTTAGGTGCAATATATTTTGTGGTAACAAACTTTATGCTTACTAAGAAACTTAACTTGGAATAAATTGTTAAGGGTCAATTACATTAGATAAAAAATGTGATTATAAACATATATTAGTATTAGAAAAACTTTGTCAATCTGAAAAGAGAGGCAGAGTTTTTCTGCTTTATAGAATTTAGGTGTTCAAAATTATCTGTAAATGTAAAAAAGGTTACAGTTCAGCCTTCGGATGAACTAACGACCAATGCACCGGCTAAAAGATAGC
>CAZQRO010000066.1:0-11340 GCA_964595785.1 uncultured Eubacterium sp. | reverse complement strand
CACTTTGGAAAGATATATTCATTTTTTAATTACAATTTGCGGAAACTCAAGTAATTTACAGCCACTATAAGCGGCTGCAAATCTGTCTATCCTTAATGATGTTAGGGGCAAATAGTATAAATTTATTTATATTCAACTCTGGCATCTTCTTAATATATTAATTAATAATTCGTGTCGCACTAACAGGTGTTGTATAATAAGCATTTCCTATGATAATTCCGGTCTTTTCTGTACTTGCATGGATAATCTGTCCATTGCCTATATAGATTGCCACATGTCCGATTGTTCCTCCATGACTGTAAAACAGTAAATCTCCCGGCTGAATATCCGATAATGAAACTCTTGTACCATTGTTAGCCTGTTCCCTTGAAGTTCTGCTTAAAGAATATCCATATTGTGCAAAAATTCTCATAGTAAATCCCGAACAGTCTGTTCCGTTGGTAAGACTTGTTCCTCCATATACATATGGATTACCTAAAAATTGTTTTGCATATTCTATCAAATCAACTGCTGTAGAAGATACACCATCATCATATGATAACTCCTTAAGTGTTACACCCTTAGGAAGACTCTGGTATACCGTTACATAATCAGCACTTACATATCCTATGTTATTATCAATGTTTACCTTAACCCAGCCATCAAGTTGTTCTACTGCTTCTAGTTCTTCACCTTCTGCAACTCTTGTGATAATAGTGCAGTCTGTGTTAGGCTCTTCTCTGACCATAAGCATGTCCGCATTAACTCTTGCGACTGTAGATATAGTTTCTCTTGCTCTTGTATTAGCTTCCTCTCCGGTAAGGAGAAATTCCGAACTAACATAGCCTTCCACATTACCTGATGACACTTTATACCATCCGTCAAGGCTTTCTAATATCTCACATCCTGCATTCATCGGAAGTTTACCAAGTATCTTACCTTCCAAATCCGGTGTTTCCCTGACATTCAGATAATTAGTCACATTTGCCACACCAAGAACGGTATACCCATCTACAACAGATGTAATCTGCCTTGTTTCACTTGCCTCACCGGTATTCTGTACATCTTGTGCTGTCTGCGTATTCTCCTGCTTTTCTTCAGGTAACATTTTAAGAACCGTATCAACGGCCTTAACACTTAATTTCTTTTCTTCATTCACTGATGCTGCATAATAATCATTTAATATCGTGGCAATTCCACCTACTAGTTCTGCATCATTATTCTGTTCTTTTATATTAGTATCTTTCTGATTATTAACAAGCAGTTTAGCAATTCCTGCTGACGGAATGACTGCTTCAACAGAAGATTTTTCACGCTTTACATCATTCTTACTATCTGCATTTGCCTGAGAACTTACAGCTACTATCATTGTACCTGCTAAAACCATTCCTGTAACTCCAAGAATATGTTTTTTGTATTTTATGATATTTTCTTTCTTCACGTGTATACCTTTCCGGATAAACCATTGGCGTATAATTGTTACGAAATTGTTACATTTGTTACGAACTTATTATATCATAAAATACACATATGTCAACTTTATTAACTGCATTTTTCCACATTATTTTTCCACATTATGACAATTTTCAGGATTTTATATCTTGATTTAATGTAATAAACAGAGAAACTGCTAAAAATATTACAATTACTACACCGCCTGCCATCATACACTTTGTTTTATCAATATTATCTAATATTTTTATAATCCAATGTCCAAATTTAGCAAGTAACAAATTATCGTTTTTCTGCATTGCTTCTTCAATCCTTCCCGGAAGAAGACATAAAAGCATATATATTACCCATATTATCTTTTTCTCATATTTGACCGTGAGCATTGAGAATAATATACTTACAGCAGTTCCGCCAAGAACAGCTATAATAATTATGTCCCATCTGAAGAAATGTGTAAGACCTGTTTTTTCTTGTAAATCCGAAAATATATTTTTCTGTATTATATAAGAAATAAATCCTGCAAAAAATATTATGGAATACTTAAATATCTCCATTAAAACTTCTGAAACAAAAAATGATTTTCTAGTTCTTCCCATTCCGAGTGCAAGATTGAAATCATTATTAATACTTGCAGGTGCAAAGAATACATTCATTCCAATAGGCAATCCTAATACAAATATTGTAGAAAACTGATAATAACTGTTATCTCCACCCTCTGCTGCTTGTGCCACAATTCCAATTACTAATCCTATTAAAATTAATACTGCAAATAACAACCATTCACTTATTTTTGTTTTAAATAATTTACATATCATATTCTACCTCACTTCTGTGGACAAATCATAAACCACTATTTTATTTCATATTTGTCTATCATTTTATATTCTACAATTCCCATAACTATATAGACCGCAATACCGCCTGCTAAAGCAATTAAATCAATATATGATACATTTAGAACCTTTTTAAGCCAGCCTGATGAATATGAACCTCCTACTGCTCCTCCTATCACACCACAAATAATGACAAATGCAATATATCCCTTCATCCCATATTTAGTAATCACTATTCCAATAAGGTTCCCCGCTCCTGTGAGGAAGAACATCATTGCAAAAAGAAGTACTATGGTTTTCATCTTCAAACTATCTGAAACTGCATATGCCAGAATGTCAAGTATAATTGCTACAGCAATTAGTATAATATTGCAGATATTCTTTCCTATAAAATATCCCTTACGCGTACTTCCAAATGACAAAACCACCTTTATGTAATATGTAGATAATGTAACTCCAAACACAAGGATAATAAACATGTTAACATATCCTGTTACAAAATTTAACTCATACTTAATCTCTTCTAATCCGTTTCCGCCAAGTATACCAAATATCAGAATAATTGCCGCGCATATCATGCCCATACAGAATACTTTAAACGCAATTCTCGACATTCCTTTAACATTTGTTTTAACTGATTCACCCATGATTATCCCTCCTTGCCGCAAAGAGCTACAAATAAATTCTGTAAACTTATAGACTGAACACTTACATCAGAATTAGACTGTAATCTTTCTCCCGTTTTAAGTAATATTGTTGCACCTTTACTTCTTCCCATATTTTCAACATGATGAACTTCCATTCCTTTTATCATTTCATCAACATTTTCCGTTTTACCACTGATATGATAAGCACGGTCAAGCAATTCCACTGTATTTTCTTTTAATATAATCTGACCATCTCTCATAACAATGACTTCTTCAAAAATATCAGCCGCCTCTTCAATAATATGTGTTGATATTATAAATGTTCTGCCTGATTTATCGTATTCATCAAGAAGTAATCTGTAAAACTGTTCCCTTGCCACTACATCAAGTCCGGCAACCGGTTCATCTAAAAAAGTAAATTCTGCTTTGCTTGCCATTGCAACAATTATGGTTACCATTGACATCATACCTTTTGATAATTTACAAATTGTTTTCTTAATATCTAATTCAAAATCCTTAACAAGCCTGTTTGCCATATCTTTATCCCAGTCAGGATAATATGTAGATGCAATTTTAAGATATTCTTTAACCTTAATGTTATTATTACCCATTCCCGATACCGGATTAAGCTCTCTTGAAAAACAAAGTTTGTTCATGGCTTTCTGATTTTCCCATAGTTTTTCACCATTTAGTGTTACTGTTCCGCTTGTTGCCTTACTCTGCGCTGTCATCACCGCTAAAAGTGTTGTCTTTCCTGCACCGTTTCTGCCTACTAAACCATATATCTTACCTTTTTCTATGTCCAAATCTATACCTTTTAATGCCTCTTTTTTCTGAAATTTCTTAGTTATTCCTCTGCACGATAATAAATCACTCATAACTATGCCTCCTTCTCATCGATTTTACTAATCATCTTAATAAGTTCTTCCTTGCTGATTCCGATACTTGCTGCTTCAATAAGAAGCTTTTTAATATAATTATCATAGAATTCTTCTTTTCTCTTAGCCATAATCTTCCCCTTTGCTCCTTCAGCAACAAACATTCCTATTCCACGCTTTTTATACAAAATTTCTCTGTCTACTAAAATATTAATTCCTTTAGCAGCCGTTGCAGGATTAATTGCATATAATTTTGCAAGCTCATTTGTGCTTGGTGCCTTTTCCTCTTCTAAAAGAATGTCTCTTAATATATCCTGCTCAATCATATCTGCAATCTGGATATATATTGACTTCTCCTGAGTTAATATTTCATTCATTACTACCTCCTGACTGACACATCTATAAAGATATATCTTACAGTAACTTTGTTGGTTAATTACTTGTGTATCTAACCATACCACCATATAACATATATGTCAATATTTTTTTTTAATATCTATTAAAAAATATTCAAAATATATTTGTATTATCATTGTCGAATATATTACTGATTTGTAAAAAGTGCAGAAACATGGCGTTATGCGTGTTTCTGCACTTGTGGTAAATGACTATTCAATTTTAAACATTTCTGCCTCTAGCACCCAGTTAACTCTGTTATCAGATTCCATATTCATTTTATCATTATCCCGTTCTATCATTGTAAACAGCATATCTATTTTATTCTTTTTTTTCAGTTTTTCAGAAAAGAAATACTTATCATGCTTATGAATATACCTTATTGCCTCGTAGAAATTTTCTATATCAACATTTTGTCTGTGATATCCCGCATTACGTTTTTTGCTTCTATTTTTAACATTATATTTAACATCAAAATCTGCCTGATTAATACTTTTTCTATAATTCTCATGAAAAATATTAGTGATTTTTCTGCCATCATGATATATCCTCCATGAAGCAACATTTGTCCTAAGAATTATCAGTTTATCACAAAACGTACATTCCATTTTATATTCCCTGCATAAATGTTCTATTTTCTCTTCACAGTACTTGTCCTCTGCTAAATTCTCCAATATCAAATCATTTGGCAACATAGGTATTCTTCCACCTTCAATGCAATGTAAACATATCTCCATACCATCAAGAATCTCAATAATATTTCCTTCTCTTATAAAATCTGTTGTATAGAGTTTATGACCTTCCTTATTCACTATCAATTTATAGTTATTTACTATAAATACACTGCTAATAGGCGCAATCTCACATTGCAACTTATATTGGAACTTTACTGAAACAAATAATTTTCTTAAATATTGTACATCATTTTCCGCTCTGTGCATGGTATGCCCATCATATCTTACATTATATCTGTTAAGAGCTGTCTCAAACGAGATTTTTCTTCCCTGTACGCCGATATCTAAAAGCATTAAAAATTCCTGTAAGACAATAACTCTATGTCTCCTTATTGTAAGATTATACTTTCTGACCGACCATTTAAAGACGTCGTAAGCTTTGCGATTCCATACAACAATTACAGTATACTCTTTAAAAATACTGAGAAACTCTTCTAATACTTTGTCTTCTGTATCTGCTCTCATTAATTCATCTTGATTAATCCGTAAAAATTCATATGTATCCTCACTGACTGCATTAAAATGTTTCGGATAAATCATACCTGAATATTCAATACTCTCCCTGACTCCACCTGTTGTCTCTACTCCTGATATCTCTAACATCTCACAATTCGGTAAATTACGTTTCATGTTAACATGGTGCCACTCGGCATCTAAAAATAAATATTTCATTCCTTTCACCCTTCTTATGTATTATTTAATTTAAAACATATTTATGCCGTAAAAGCAATTTATTTTTAACCAGTATAAATATTATAACCCATATTATAACAAATCTTTTCAAAATTTGCACATTTTTGAGATGTATTTTAAAATATATTTATAAAATTTTACACATCGGTATCTGAATTTCCGAAAGCCATTCTTTAGCAGAGTCTTTGTTCCATACACCGTCTATATAGGATTCCCTTATATTTCCGCAAATCTCATATCTATTCTCCTCAATGAACTTAAGCAGTTTTCTATATGACAGTGGAAATGTTTCATATGAGCCTTTATGAAATATACATGCTGCCTCTTTAATTCCCGGAAACGTGCTAAACTTAACAATTTCTGAATCTTCCTTTGCTTCTGTCACCGCCTCACAGGTTTCAACTAATATCTGCTCCTCTTTATAGCCCTGTTCAACATAATTCGTAAAACAGTACTCCGGCATTGAACATTCACAGCCTAACTTCTCCATCTCTTCACCCATTTTAGGCATCATTTCAAATAATTCATCATATTTTTCGATTCTGACACTCATAAAAGCCACAGTAACCTCAGGTATACTCTTTATAAGAACATGATTAGACATATCTAAATCTTCTTCATTTTATTATCCTCAAAGAAATCCGCTGCTTCCTCCACAGTCATTTCAAGTACATCTACGATATTTTTTCCCTTATATTTATTTCCTATATTCTCATTATATATCCTCCCCTAAGGGAAGAGTCAAGAGAAAATCTTATATTTCTCCTGACTCTTTTATATTTCATTTACACATTTATCCTGCACATAATATCCTAATTATATGAATTACATAAATGTTTTATTTAATTGTTCTATATACGCTTTCTTCAAACAAGTAACTTAACTTTTATAGTAACTCCCTGCTTACAACTTTTAAATCATTTTGCACAGAAATGTTTTACAACTTTTATACATGCATTTCTGCATTTGCAACCGACGCCTTGCTTTAATATTCTGAAGATACCCCACATTCCTGATTCTACGTCCCACTTAAAACTGCCGGAACGGTATAGATAGTCACCCGGACAAGAGGCACCTCCTTTTAACTCAATATCGAATTTGTTTCCGATACTTATTGCTCCCTGAAGCGGAATCCTTCTGGAATGCGGGTCTTTTAACTGCTCCTTCCACATATGATCGTGGATTCCAAACCCTACATTTCTCGGCTTATCTGCCGGCATTCCCACACGGAACAGAACCCTCTCTCCCGGATATGCTTTAAAAACAGGTGTAGACGGGTCTCCATGTACCCTGCTTGAAAACACCTTAGAAATTCTCTCATCTCTTTTCAGCCTGTTATAGTATCTCTCCGAACGGTAATTATAGCCTTTTTCTCCTGTATCCTCATCATCCACCTCTTGACCGTCTTCTCCTTTTGCCGTTTGTATCAGTTGGCCCTCCTTATCTAACAGACGGATACCATTTTGATGCAGGAGGTTCTATGATAATCATTCCAAACAGCCCATGATACCTGTGATTTCTCATGTCTCCGAATGACTGCAGCAAGCAGGCTCCATATTCTTTATCTGCATACCACAGGTATTTCTTGCATTCTCCACAGTCCACGGTTTGTTCCCTATTATTAAAACCTACATTAATTCCTGAATCGCATACCGTATCATATTTCAAAAACTGAGGATTAATAGAAACCCTTGTGGAAGGCTCATGTTCTTTGTCCAAAGGCACACGCGGATACTCAAAATATGGTACCTCGCATTCAGGTCCTAACATATTATGAAGAGTCACTTCAATCCATTCACCTGCATTTGCTCTGAGAATCAACGGTTTTGGTGTCTTTTTACCACACAACACCTCCTCTGCCTCTTCTAAAGGAACAAACATTAATCCATCCGGGTCATGATCTCCATATTTATTATATACTATATCTGTTTTCACAGCTGCAATTTCATATTTACGAACAACATCATCTTTGCCGGGACATTCCGGTAATGGAAGTATCCTGTTCTTTCTTCTGCAAAGCGGCAGAAGTTTTTTGTTCCTTTCACGATATACGCGCAATATTCCCCACAAACCCAGCCATGCATCATCTATTCCTCCATAATAATAGAGGTAATCTCCCGGTTCATAATTACCGTCGATTTTAATATTAAATGCCTCTGAGATGCCAATTGTCTGTGATGCTGCCAGAGGCGAAAATACATCCTCAGTTTCTTTATGCCATGACATTCCTGTCAGATTAAAAGCATGCTGTTCCTCATGGGCTCCATCTAAAAGCCGGATACGAATTTCATCTCCGGGATACGTCTCAAGAATCGGTGTTGCCGGATCACCGTGTACGATGGAACTAAAAATATAAGCCGGATCATCATGATACTTAAGTCTTTCACACATCGGTTCCGCACGGTAATTAATTCCCATAACACCCGGGTCATCATGAGCCCCCGGAACCTCCGGCGGATTCAGCGCTCTTCCCTCTTTATCAAACAATAAGGCAAAATCATGAACAAACATGACGAATTCACGAAACGACGTGCCATCACGACGTTTGATAACAGCCTGTGTCCCTGATAACAGAGGTTTACCATTTCTGATATTATGAAATGAAGCACCTTTTTCTTCAATTATAAGTGCTCCAAACACACCATGCTGCTGATGACTGTTGGCAAATAAATGATCGTGGAAAAATACAGTCTGAAGTTCTCTATCCGCGAAAAATCGTTCAATCAATGTTTCGTACTGTCTTGCTCCTGCAATATTATTCCATCCATTCGCCGCTCCATCGGACACAATAGTATCAAATTTCACCAAATGAATATGAAATCCTACAATATCTGTTAATGTCTTCATCTGAAACGGACTTTCTTCTATATATTCAGGCACAAAATTCTTAAGTTCCAGCGGAGATGGTTCGATTTTATTACTTCCATCAGGATTTAATACCCCCAAAGGCGGTTGCCGCGGTGGTTCTCCAAACACTCCTTCTATAAAATTCGGATAACCCGGATGATTCTTATCTTTAGCCGGAGGTTTTACCCTGTCTTTTAATGGAATAAGGCGTTCTACAGGTGTGCCATCCGGCAGTACTCCGCTTCCGTCTTCTAATCTGTCAAATATTTTTCACAGCGTCCACATTTCTTCGTGAAAATGAGGGTAAAGGTGGCAGTGAAAAATGGCATCTCCTATCATACCATTTAAACTCCCTGCACCATTCAGTATATCTAACGTATAACATTCCTGGGGACTAATTGAAATAGAGTCTATAATCTTTGACAGTGGATTTTCTCCTTCCAGTCTCCACTGATGATTATGCAGATGAAATACATGGGTTTCTTTGATTCCTCCATGTATAAGCCGTATTTTTGACAGATCTCCCACATATGCCCTTAGAATAGGCGGTGCAGGGTCACCATATACCCATGAACTCATGGAAATATCCTCTCCGGTTACCTCATGCGATATGCCCGGATCTCTGTTACGCATAGGCTCTGAACGATAACTGATTCCGGTTGTCGAAGAAGGCAGCATTGTATGTGGATCAATCGGTGTTTCTCCGTCCTTATTCACAATCTCAAGTTCATCATGGAAAAATACCGCATATTCACGAAATGCTTTATTTACCGGATGATATATATCCGCAAACAGACCGCTTTCCAATTCTTCTCCCGTAACAGGATCTCTCCATGAAGATTCCGGGGCTTCTATGATAATTGCTCCAAACAGCCCGTGTATATTTGTTCCTCTTTCGCTGCTCGTAGTATCTGCCATGTCATGGAAAATGTAGACACCTTCTTCTCTCGCAAACCAGCGGTATGTGATAGATTTTGTAGTGGTTGTATCAGGATTATAACCCACACTGGCTCCATCTGAATCTTTCACATTATATTCTAATCCCTGAACATGAATTGATAAATCCCGCTGCAGTGAATGAGAAAAATGAATTTCTATTTCATCCCCCTTGTTTGCACGAATAACCAAAGGTTTCACACCTTCATATGGCTGTGGAATTTTCATATAAAAATTTTCCAAAGTTCTTTCTCTTATTTCTTTTGCATCCTTTTTTAATACATACAATAATCCATTAGGATCATAGTCTCCGTATTTGTTATATACAATTGGAATTGAAATAGCCTCTATCTCAAAAGTACGCACCGGATTTTTCTTCGGATAACAGCATAATTCCATAACTTTTCCTTTCCTCTAATTATTTATAATCATATCAACTTTCTAATAATACTTACTGTTTCAGAATTCTCAAATAGTGATTTGCTTCCCTCAAAACATGATCAGCTAAAAGAGGCAGAATAACAGATTTAATTTTGCAATCGTTAATTCCTATCGTTCCTGCCGTTTTAAAGTTCTGATATTTCTCAGTTTCCTCTGCAGTCTTTTTAGTCAATGAAGCAATTGTCATATCATTCGCCTCTTTTGACGCATTTAATAGTTTTTCATAATTCTTGCAAAGAACAGATGAAGTTCCAGAGACATAGAAATATAATTTTCAGATAAAGAACTATTATTTTTCATCAAATTATCCTTTTTTTTCTTCATGCTTATTATATGCGAAGGATTACTATGTGTTCTATGATGTACTCGTATCAGAGTGTTCTGTGACTTTTAAAACCTAATTCTATATATAATTTATTTCACTAAAATACCTATTAAACTCAATCATTTCTTCTTTCAAATCATCATCTGTATCCATAGCAAATATTCTGTTTAATATTTGTTCTACTACCACAGTAGACAAATACTTCATCTTTCTGCTTCCCCAGCTTTTTAAACGTTTATCCTCAGAAAAAAAGTTCCAGAAATATATTGGCTCATCACAATCCAATAAAATTCTGTATTTCTCATGTGCAGTTATAATACCACTTAGACAATTCATTCCTATGAAATCGTCCTCTGTCATGAATAGTCCTATAACTTTTCTTTCACTTTCCTTTTTCCCTTTTTCTTTCATAGTAAGAATACATACTGAATTCATATTAAGTTTTTTAGGAATGATGATTTCCCCATTTGCATCCTTTTTATTATTACTACTTGTAGAAATTTTCCACGAATCACCTGAAAATGATAATTCTTCCTCTCTTACATCAAAAATACCATGAAAACCCTGCCTGTTTTTAAATGCTAATTTATAGTTCATAACTTCCTTTTCATATTCGCTTTTCTTCTTTATTTTATTGAATATTTCTAATTCCTTATTAATAAATTTTTCTGTCTCTGCATCTAATGTTTTAAAAAAATTCTCAAATGCTGCCGGATATAAAAAACACTTAACACATGAACCAAAATCAACCTCCATCTTATTATCATATTGATTAACGATTATTCCTTTGCCAAATCTTATATGCATTATACTTTTTCCAACTATATTCATATTTTTGTTTCTCCTTTCCTAAAAAAAAGAAGAGCTTTCATATTATGCTTACACATAATATTAAAAGCCCTTCTTTTTACGACGGTTCTTTTTCCTTTAATTTGTTTGAGTATATCAGAATAAAAATATTTTGTCAATTTTGATAAAATTCCTTCAGATGCGAAAGGTAAACTTTCTTTTAATCTACCAATTTTAAAAAAATCAATTTTTTCTTTCTTATCCACATTTTCTTTGAAATACCTGTAGTTATGCACTTCACATTAGTTCAAGCATCCAATTTCTTTCTTTTGTGGAGTAACAGTTCAGCCTTCGGCTGAACATTCTATAAAAAAGTTGTTGTAAATATGC
>CAZQRO010000065.1:2277-11376 GCA_964595785.1 uncultured Eubacterium sp. | reverse complement strand
AGGACCTCCGGGAACCGGTAAGACATTGCTTGCGAAAGCAGTTGCAGGTGAGGCAAAAGTTCCGTTCTTCTCATTATCAGGTTCGGATTTTGTGGAAATGTTTGTAGGTGTGGGTGCTTCAAGAGTAAGAGACTTATTTAAGCAGGCGCAGCAATCGGCACCATGTATTATTTTTATAGATGAAATAGATGCCATTGGTAAAAGCAGAGATGCCAAATACGGTGGTGGAAATGATGAGCGTGAACAGACGCTTAATCAGTTATTATCTGAAATGGACGGTTTTGATACGTCTAAAGGATTGTTTATACTTGCAGCAACAAACAGACCGGAAGTACTTGATAAAGCACTTTTAAGACCGGGACGTTTTGATAGAAGAATTATTGTAGATAAGCCGGATTTAAAGGGAAGGTTGGATGTGCTTAAAGTACATTCAAGAAATGTTTCAATGGATGAAACGGTTAATCTAGATGAAATTGCATTGGCAACATCAGGAGCAGTTGGCTCAGATTTGGCTAATATGATTAATGAAGCAGCAATTAACGCAGTTAAGCATGGACGACGTGCAATTTCACAGGCAGACCTTTTAGAATCAGTAGAAGTTGTAATTGCAGGTAAGGAAAAGAAGGACAGAATACTTGGTCCTGTAGAAAAGAAAACAGTTGCGTATCATGAAGTTGGTCATGCACTTATAACGGCACTGGAGAAAAAGGCTGAACCTGTTCAGAAGATTACCATTGTTCCGAGAACTATGGGTGCATTGGGATATGTAATGCAGGTTCCGGAAGAAGAGAAATATCTTATGTCAAAAGATGAATTAATAGTAAGAATTGTCACATTACTTGGTGGACGTGCTTCAGAGGAGATTGTATTCGAATCAATAACCACGGGTGCATCTAATGACATGGAGAAAGCGACAAATTTAGCAAGGGCTATGATTACCCAGTATGGTATGTCTGAGAAATTCGGACTTATGTCTCTTGAGACAATAGAGAGCCAGTATCTTTCAGGAGGTGCAAGGCTTAATTGTTCAGATGTCACGGCAGCAGAAGTTGATGAGGAAGTAAAGCAGTTATTAAAGCAATGTTATGATAAGGCTAAGAAACTTTTACTTGAAAACAGACATATCCTTGATAAAATTGCAGAATTCTTATATGAGAAAGAAACAATTACAGGTAAGGAATTTATGAAAATATATGATGAAGTAAAGGGAAATACGGAAACAGAAGAAAAAGAATTTAATATTGCTAACGATGAAGTAACAGTGTAAACTATTATGAATAGTTTTAGTAATTTCAATAAGGTGTCACATAAAGTGACACCTTATTGTGAATATGATTAGAGTGTCAGAAGGTGGAAAGAAATGTTTTGCATTGAAGAAGAATTGAAAAAATTACCGGGTTCACCGGGAGTGTACCTGATGCATGATGAAAAAGATGAGATAATATATGTAGGGAAAGCAATAAGTTTAAAAAACAGGGTACGGCAATATTTTCAAAGCAGCAGGATGAGAACTACTAAAATTGAACAAATGGTTTCTAGAATAAGCCACTTTGAATATATTGTCACCGATTCAGAGATGGAAGCACTTATTTTAGAGTGTAATCTTATTAAAGAACACAGACCTAAATATAATACAATGCTTATGGATGACAAGGGTTATCCCTTTATCCGTGTCACAATTAATGAAGAGTATCCGAGAGTGATGTTAGCGAGAAACATGAAAAAGGACAAGTCTAAATATTTTGGACCATATACAAGTGCAGGTGCAGTTAAAGATACCATTGAACTGCTTACTAAGATTTACAAAATAAGAACATGTAATCGTTCACTTCCAAAGGACATAGGTGTAGGCAGACCTTGTCTTAATTATCAGATTAAAAAATGTGATGCACCATGTATGGGATATATTTCTTCGGAGGAATATAAGAAAAACATAAGTGAGGTTATGAATTTTCTTAATGGCAATTATGCTAAGGTTATAAATATGCTTGGTGAGAAAATGTATACTGCTTCAGAAAAAATGGAATTTGAAGAGGCGGCGGGATACAGAGATTTAATTAACAGTGTAAAAGCAATTTCTAATAAGCAGAAGATTACAACAGATGAGGCAATGGACCGGGATATTATTGCTTATGCAATGGAAGGTAATGATGCAGTAGTACAGGTATTCTTTATTAGAAATGGTAAGGTATTAGGAAGAGAACATTTTCATGTGGAATTGGCTCCTCAGGCTCTTGGGAGGGATGTTTTAACTAGTTTTATAAAGCAGTATTATGGTGGCTCGCCATTTATTCCAAAGGAACTTCTTGTTCAAGAGGAGATTGATGATATTGAAATTATTGAGAAGTGGTTATCTGTAAAGAGAGGACAGAAAGTAACTATCAAACAGCCTAAAAAGGGCGAAAAGGAAAAACTTGTTGAACTGGCAGCGAGAAATGCAAGAATCATACTTGAACAGGATAAAGATAAGATTAAAAGCGAAGAAAGAAAGACACGCGGTGCAATTCGTGAAATTGATGAATTACTTGGTTTGCCTTATACAAAAAGAATAGAAGCATTTGATATTTCTAATATTAACGGTTTTGAATCCGTGGGTTCAATGGTTGTATATGAAGATGGAAAGCCAAGACGAAATGATTATCGTAAATTCAAGATAAAATGGGTTAAGGGAGCAGATGACTATTCTAGTATGCGTGAAGTTCTAACGAGGCGTTTTTCTCATGGCTTAAAAGAATTAGAGGAGTTAAAAGAGAATAATGCAGACGAAGATTATGGAAGTTTCACCAGATTTCCGGAATTAATAATGATGGATGGAGGCCGCGGACAGGTAAATATTGCACTGGAGGTCTTAAATGAGTTGGGATTAAATATTCCGGTTTGTGGTATGGTAAAAGATGACCATCATAGGACAAGAGGACTCTATTTTAATAATATAGAACTTCCAATTAATAAATCTGGTGAGGGATTTAGGCTTATAACACGTGTACAGGATGAGGCACATAGATTTGCTATAACTTATCATCGGGATTTACGCAGTAAGAACCAGATTCACTCAATTCTTGATGATATAGAAGGAATTGGCGCGGCAAGAAGAAAGGCACTTATGAAAGAATTTAAATCTTTTGAAGCAATTAAAGAGGCAGACATTGAAGAATTGAAAAAAATACCTTCAATGAACCAATCTGCTGCTCAAAAAGTCTATGAATTTTTTCATTGATATGGTATGATATTACTATATGTTGAATATGGCGTAACCATTCTGCGGCAGGCAGATTTGACGAGTGGTTACGGTAAAAGTGAAGAATGAAAAGGAGAAAATACATGCAGTCAGTAAGTTTATCTAAAATTATTGAAAAAATGGAATTAAAAAATCTTACTCCTGATATAGATGTAAGTGAGATAAGAGTTGAACAGACTGATATAAACAGACCGGCACTTCAGCTTACAGGCTTTTTCGAACATTTTCCAACAGACCGTGTTCAGGTAATTGGACATGTTGAAAATACTTATTTAGAAACTTTAGACGAGGGACGTAAAAAATATATTTACGACCAGATACTCGGAGCAAAGATTCCATGCGTAATATTTTGCAGAGACATTCAGCCGGACAGCTATATGATAGAGGCTGGCAACAGATATGGCGTTCCTGTTTTGGTTACAGGTAAGACAACATCTTCATTTATGGCAGAGATAATAAGATGGTTAAATGTTGAACTGGCACCATACATATCAATTCACGGTGTGTTAGTGGATGTATATGGTGAAGGAGTTCTGATAATGGGTGAAAGCGGAATAGGTAAAAGTGAAGCCGCATTAGAACTTATTAAGAGAGGACACAGACTTGTAACAGATGATGTAGTGGAGATAAGAAAAGTAAGTGATGAAACTCTAATTGGTACGGCACCTGATATTACAAGGCATTTTATTGAATTACGCGGCATAGGTATTATAGATGTCAAAACATTATTTGGTGTTGAAAGTGTTAAAGAGACACAGGGAATTGACATGGTTATTAAACTTGAAGACTGGAGCCGTGACAAAGAGTATGACAGATTAGGACTTGAAGAACAGTATACGGAATTTCTTGGTAATAAAGTGGTGTGTCATTCAATTCCAATTCGTCCGGGTAGAAATCTTGCAATAATAGTTGAATCAGCAGCAGTTAATCACAGACAGAAGAAGATGGGCTATAATGCCGCTCAGGAATTATACAGAAGAGTCCAGGCTAATCTCGGTAAGCATGATGAATAAGATATAAATATAAAATATAATAAGAAAGGATAAAGAGTATTGAATAATCAGATTTGATACATAATGGTGAATAGAAAATGGCAAAAGTTTGTTTTGGTATTGATGTAGGCGGAACAACAGTAAAAATGGGATTATTTACAACAGAAGCTAAGTTAATTGACAGCATGGAGATTCCAACAAGAAAAGAAGATGACGGAAGTAATATTCTTCCTGATATATGTGCAGCTATTGAGGCAAAATTAGTTGAAAAGCAGATTACAAGAGAAGATTTGATTGGTGTTGGCATAGGAATTCCGGGACCTATTACTAAAGACGGAACAGTTCTTAACTGTGTAAATCTTGGATGGGGAATATTTAATGTAGAAGAAAAATTATCACAGATGCTTGGTGGAGTAAAAGTTAAAGCAGGTAATGATGCAAATGTTGCAGCACTTGGAGAAACATGGCAGGGGGGCGGAAGAGGTTTTGAAGACCTTGTACTTATAACTCTTGGAACAGGTGTTGGCGGCGGTGTAATCATTGGTGGAAAGATTGTTTCAGGTTCTAATGGTGCAGCAGGTGAAATAGGACATATTCCGTCAGTTTTTGGTGATGATGCCGAAACATGCGGATGTGGTAAAAAAGGATGTCTTGAGACAGTTGCTTCAGCAACCGGAATAGTAAGAGAAGCTAAGAAACTTCTGGCAAAATCCGGAGAAACATCAGTATTAAGAGATATGGAAGAAATTACATGCAAAGATATATTTGATGCAGCTAAAGAAGGCGATAAACTTTCTGTTGAAGTGGTAGATAAATTAGCATATTATCTTGGTAATGCGATTGCAGGAGTTGCAGCAGTTACAAATCCTCAGGTTATAGTAATCGGCGGAGGAGTAAGTAAGGCAGGAAAATATCTTTTAGATAAGATAGAAGAAAATTTCCTCAAAAATGCTTTTCATGCAACTAAAAATGCTAAGTTTGCACTGGCAACATTGGGAAATGATGCAGGAATGTATGGCGCAGCAGCATTAATATTAGACTAATTGTAACTGTTAATGTTCTGAAAGACATAATGAACAGTGAGAAGTCTATGATTGAATTAAATGCAGTTGAATAAAGATATAGCGCCGCTTAATAAGCGGCGTTTTATATGGAAATAAAGGAGTATGCAGACTCGATGTATTTTGATTTGTGTAATATTTTAGGAAAAGAAAATGTGTTTACTGATGAAGATATGAAGAAACATACTACATTTAAGGCGGGGGGAAAGGCAAAATATTTTGTTACTCCTGGCAGTGTGGCAAAATTATCTGATATTATTTCATATCTAAAAGGAAAGACAGAGTATTATGTTATCGGCAATGGAAGTAATCTTTTGGTAAGAGATGAAGGTTATTCAGGTGTAATCGTTAAGATTGGACAAAAAATTTCAAAAATACAGATTACAGATAATGTAATGAGTTGTGAAGCAGGAGCATTTGTATCCAAAATTGCAAATGAAGCCTGTGCAAATTGTTTAAGTGGTTTGGAATTTGCAGCAGGAATTCCCGGAATGCTCGGTGGTGCAGTTGCTATGAATGCAGGAGCCTATGGAGGAGAATTCAAAGACGTTATCACTAAAGTGACACTTATGGATGATGCAGGAAAATTTATAATATTATCAGGCGATGAGATGAAGTTTGGCTATAGAAGCAGTATTGTTCAAAAAGAAAAATGTATTGTGATTGCAGCAGAAATGCAGTTAAAACGAGGCGATAAAGTAGAAATAAATGATAAAATGGAAGGCTTTTTAAAAGCAAGAAGAGAAAAGCAGCCTTTAGAGTATCCAAGTGCAGGCAGCACATTTAAAAGGCCGGAGGGGTATTTTGCCGGTAAACTAATAATGGATGCAGGGCTTAAGGGCTTTAGTGTTGGTGACGCATGTGTATCAGAAAAACATTGCGGTTTTGTTATAAATAAGGGTGAGGCTTCAGCAACAGATATTATTAATCTGATAAATGAGGTTGCCAAAGTGGTAGAAGATAAATATAATGTTAAATTAGAACCTGAAGTTAAGATTATATAATTGTCCATGGACATATTAAGTCATGACAGGAAAGAGGTATATAGTGAGATTCATTATTATTACAGGAATGTCAGGGGCAGGAAAGAGCAGCGCATTAAAGACTTTAGAGGATAATGACTATTTTTGTGTTGATAATCTTCCGATTGAATTGATTTTGAAATTTGCGGAACTTACATTTCGAACAAAAAATTCCGATGCGAGAAATGTTGCATTGGGAATCGATATAAGAAGTGGACAGGCACTTAAAGAATTGGATCATGTTTTAGATAAAATGAGAAAACTTCATTATGATTATGAGATATTGTTTCTAAATGCAAATGATGATGTGTTAATAAAGAGGTTTAAGGAAACCAGACGTGCTCATCCGCTTACACATGAAGGAAGAGTTGATGAAGGTATTATTAAGGAAAGAAAACAGTTAGAATTCCTAAGGAAACAGGCTGATTATATAATTGATACCAGCACTTTGTTAAACAGGGAACTGAGAATGGAAATTGAAAAAATTCTAGTGGGAAATAAAGAATATAAGAATCTATTTGTTACAATACTATCATTTGGATTCAAATATGGAATTCCGGTAGATGCAGACTTGATTTTTGATGTAAGATTTATGCCGAATCCGTATTATATTGAAAAATTGAAATATAAAACAGGAAATGATGATGTAGTTAAACAATTTGTGATGGATTCGGAAGTATCAAGAAAATTTCTAGACAAACTTTATGACATGATTAAATTTCTAATACCAAATTATGTAAAAGAAGGAAAAAACCAGCTTGTTATCGGAGTGGGATGCACCGGTGGAAAACATAGATCTGTTACTGTAGCAAATGAATTATATGATAAATTGTCAGAAGATAAAAATCTGGGTATCAAAGTAGCACACAGAGATATATTATACTAAAATTATGGTAATTGTGCAGAATTAAATAGAGAAAATGCTCAGATATGGAGGAATACTATGTCATTTTCAGGCAAAGTAAAAGATGAATTATCTAAGCAGTGCACGTCAGCAAGACATTGTCAAATAGCAGAAGCGGCTGCGATAATTAGTTTATGTGGGAGAATATTAATTTCAAAAAATGATAAGTATTCAGTAAAAATTCATACAGAAAATATTGCTGTTGCAAGAAAATACTTTACATTATTGAAAAAAACATATAATATAGATACGGAAATTTCGATTCGACAGAGTTTAAAAGTCAGATTGTACACAATTACAATTAAACATCATGAAGATGCAATAAAAGTTTTGCAGGCTTCAAAACTTTTAGATGAATATGGTGAAATTTGTGAGAATCTCTCAGTATCAGATAATCTGCTGATACAGAAAGAATGTTGTAAAAGAGCATTTATAAGAGGTGCTTTTCTTGCCTCCGGCTCTATAAGCGATCCTGAGAAATTTTATCATTTCGAAATTGTCTGTACCACAGAAGATAAAGCAGAACAATTGCAGAAAATAATACAAAATTTTAATATTGATGCAAAAATAGTTGAAAGAAAGAAGCATTTTGTGGTATATATAAAAGAAGGTGCCGGAATTGTAGACATTTTAAATGTTATGGAGGCACATGTATCACTCATGAATTTAGAAAATGTGAGGATATTAAAAGAAATGCGTAATTCAGTTAACCGAAAAGTGAATTGCGAAACAGCTAATCTTAAGAAGACGGTATCGGCTGCTGTAAAGCAGATTGAGGATATAAAATTTATTCGTGATACAGTTGGTCTTTCGATACTTTCAGAGAATCTGGAAGATATTGCAGCATTAAGACTCGAAAATCCGGATGCAACATTGAAGGAATTGGGTGAAATGCTGACCCCGGCTGTGGGAAAGTCAGGTGTAAACCATAGGTTAAGAAAAATCTGTGAAACGGCAGATGACTTACGTGAAAGTTAAGGAGGATACTATGATAACTAAAAACATGAAGATTGAAATTCAGTCAGGACTTGAGGCAAGACCGGTAGCAATATTGGTACAGGTGGCAAGTCAGTATGACAGCTCAATTTATGTGGAACATGATAATAAAAGAGTAAATGCTAAAAGCATTATGGGTATGATGACTCTTGGACTTGCTGCAGGAGAGGATGTAGTTGTGTCTGCTGAAGGACAAGATGAAGAAGCAGCAATCAAAGGTATTGAAAAATACTTAAGTAATGCACAATAGTTTTTGTATAAAAAATTATAGTTGAGGTAAAATACTACAGTAACATTTAGTTAGAATAAAAATAGAAAAGAAGAAAATTATGACTAAATTAAAATGTAGTGTTACTAATTGCTATCACAATAAGGAAAGACTGTGCTGTCTGAACGGTATAAAGGTTGACGGAACAACTGCGGAAGTGTCTGATGGAACAGCCTGTGCAAGTTTTAAAGACAAAACAGGTGACAGCTACACTAATTCCTGTACTTGTAAAGAAGAACCAAAACAATCATTATCCATCGAATGTGTAGCAGAAAAATGTGTATATAATGATGCATGCCGCTGTACAGCTTCTGCAATAGATGTAGATGGTGATAATGCATGTACATGTCGTGATACAAGATGTTCTACATTTAAAATGAGTTAGAATGAAATAAGTTAGAAAAGCCGGATATATAAAAACGGTTATTAGTTTAAAAAAGTTATTGACAAATAGCAATGATAATGTTATCATATTGAAGTTGTGAAAAATAAACGAAGCAGAGTATCCACTCTCACCTATGCACATTTAAGTGACATAAGGTTAAAATTTTAAATATGACAGCATTGTGCTGATTTAAAAGTGGATAGTCTGACTATCCACTTTTTTTGGAGGTGTAC
>CAZQRO010000065.1:0-2267 GCA_964595785.1 uncultured Eubacterium sp. | reverse complement strand
TATTAGTGAATTAAATATTAACGAACAGATAAGAGACAAAGAGATTCGTTTAATCGGAGAAAATGGTGAACAGTTAGGTATAGTTTCATCAAAAGAAGCTTTAAAACTTGCTAAAGATGCAGAACTGGATTTGGTAAAGATTGCTCCGACTGCAAAGCCGCCTGTATGTAAAATCATTGATTATGGTAAGTACAGATATGAACTGGCTAGACGTGAGAAAGAAGCAAAGAAGAAGCAGAAAGTAATCGATATTAAGGAAGTAAGATTATCGCCTAATATTGAAGCTAATGATATGAAGACAAAAGCTAACATGGCAAGAAAATTCCTTGAGAAAGGTGATAAAGTTAAAGTTACACTTCGTTTCAGAGGAAGAGAAATGGCTCATATTACAGGCAGCAAACATATATTAGATGATTTTGCTGAATTACTCTCAGATATTTCTGTAGTAGAGAAACCTGCAAAGTTAGAAGGAAGAAGTATGCAGATGTTTTTAGCTGAAAAGAAATAATCAATAGAGGATATTGTTTATTTATATAGTTGAAAAATAGATGAATTTAAGGAGGACGAACATAATGCCAAAAATGAAAACAAGCAGAGCAGCTGCAAAACGTTTCAAAAAGACAGCTACAGGTAAATTAAAGAGAATGAAAGCTTATAAGAGTCACATTCTTACAAAGAAGACAACTAAGAGAAAGAGAAATCTTAGAAAAGCCACAATTACTGATGCAACAAACGTTAAGAATATGAAGAAAATATTACCTTATTTATAAGATAAAATAAAATAGGAGGAAGACTGAAATGGCAAGAATTAAAGGCGGAATGAACGCTAAGAAAAGACATAATAGAACATTAAAACTCGCTAAAGGTTACAAAGGCGCTAGATCAAAACAGTATAGAGTAGCAAAACAGTCAGTTATGAGAGCTTTAACAAGTGCTTATGCTGGTAGAAAGCAGAAGAAGAGACAGTTCAGACAGTTATGGATTGCAAGAATTAATGCTGCTGCAAGAATGAATGGTTTATCATACAGCAAATTTATGTATGGATTAAAAGTTTCAGGTGTTGAAATTAATAGGAAGATTTTATCAGAGATGGCTATTAATGATACAGAGGGATTTACTAAATTAGCAGAACTTGCTAAATCTAAAATTGCATAAATAGTGGTTTCGTAAAGATACCATAATTAAATATAAAGGACCGGAGTTCAAAAACTTTGGTTCTTTTTTTGTAAAGGAAAAGTTGGCAGACAAATTTCTTGAATTATAAGAGTGCTGCTTAATAATTTCTTAAGGAATTTATAAGTGACAATTAAAAAACAAACTTTTTGGATATGCTAAAATATATATAGTTAATTACAAGCATTATATAAGAATGGAGACTGTTAAATGAATAACAAAGTATATTATAGGAAGAAGACAAGAAGAAAAAAACTTATTAAAGCAGTTACGCGTCTGATTGTGTTTATATGTATTATTGCATCTATAGCAATTGGAGCATATAAGTTTATATCTCCTGCAAATTCTTCAAATAAAGCTGCCGAGGAAATGCAGAATCTGATGGTAGATTCAAGGTCAGGCAAAGAAAGTGCTCAATTGGATTATATTCAGCAGAATGAAAATAAATATACAAAGGATTTAATCAGTCTTGCAGAACGAAATCCTGAAGCAATACAGTTTGTTTATGATTATCCGGAAAATAAAGATAAGAAAATTGATATTTCTATTAAGGACGAGATAAAAACAAAAAATATACCTTTACTCTTACAATGGGACGAACGTTGGGGATATGCGAAATATGGAGACAGTATAATAGGAATAAATGGGTGTGGACCAACATGTCTTTCTATGGTAGCAACGTATTTATTAAAGACTGATTATATGAATCCGGAATGGATGGCTGAATACAGTGAAGATAAAGGATTTATTTCAAATAGCGGAACATTGTGGGCGCTGATGAGTGATGGAGCAGAAAAACTGGGATTGGAATCAATCCAGATTCCATTGGACGAAAATAGAATATATGATAATCTTGAAGTTGGAAATCCTATCATTTGCAGCGTTGGACCGGGAGATTTTAATACAGAGGGAAATTTTATAGTATTGGCAGGAATTGAAGATGGTAAAATAATAATTAATGATCCGAATAGTAAAAAGAATAGTGAAAAACGCTGGACATATGATGAAATAGAAGACCAGATTAAAAATATATGGGTATTTAGATGATTTTGTCTAATATGTACAAGAAAAACAATATTATTAAGAAAAAATGA
>CAZQRO010000064.1:0-11728 GCA_964595785.1 uncultured Eubacterium sp. | reverse complement strand
AAACAAACAGGTGGTGGAGTATGCTCTTGCAGTAGGCCTGGCTGTGAACTGCCAGATTAACCAGCACTGCAAATTTGACCGAAAGAATTATTTCTATCCTGATAATCCGCAGAATTACCAGATTTCCCAGTTATACCTTCCTATTTGCAGAAACGGATATGTGGAAATAGAAGGTAATGAGGGTAGGAAGAAAGTGGGAATTCATGAGATTCATATGGAAGAGGATGCCGGAAAGTTAATCCATGATGAATGGGAAGATTGTTCATTAGTTGATTATAACCGTTCGGGTGTTCCTCTTATCGAAATAGTATCTGAACCTGATATGCGTTCAGCAGAAGAAGTTATTGCATATTTAGAGAAACTCAGGTTAATAATCCGGTACCTCGGAGCATCTGACTGCAAACTTAATGAAGGCTCAATGAGAGCAGATGTGAACTTATCTGTGAGAGAAGTGGGTGCAGCTGAATTCGGTACAAGAACAGAGATGAAGAATCTGAATTCATTTAAGGCGATATCGAGAGCCATAGAAAATGAAAAAACAAGGCAGATTGATTTGATAGAATCTGGTGAAAAGGTTATTCAGGAGACAAGAAGATGGGACGATAACAAAGAATATTCTTATCCGATGCGTTCAAAGGAAGATGCGCAGGACTACAGATATTTTCCTGAACCGGACCTTGTACCTATCATTATTAGTGATGAATGGTTTGCTAAAGTAAAAGGTAATCAGCCTGAATTCAGAGATGAAAAAATGGCAAGATATTTAAAAGAGTATGAAATTCCTGAATATGATGCGGGAATTATCACATCTGCGAAGAAGCTTGCAGATATTTTCGAAGAGACTGTAAGTCTGGGAGCTAATGCAAAGAAGGTAAGTAATTATCTTATGGGTGAAACAATGCGTCTGCTTAAAGAACATGAAATGGACGCAGAAGATATTGAGTTTTCACCAAAGAATTTTGCTAAACTCATTAAATTAATAGATGACGGAACAGTCAACAGTTCCGTTGCAAAAGAGGTATTTGAAAAAGTTTTTACAGATGATATTAACCCTGAAGCATATATTGAAGAACATGGACTTAAAATGGATAATGACGAGAGTGGGCTAAAAAAGATACTTGAGGAAATAGTGGCAAACAATCCGCAGTCTGTGGAAGATTATCATAATGGCAGAGAAAAGGCAATTGGATTTTTAGTTGGACAGGCAATGAAGGCAACAAAAGGCAAAGCTAATCCGGGAATCATTAACAAGATATTAAAAGAACTTTTATAACTGTTCAGAGCCATGCAAACAGAAAACTTTTCGAGATTGATTCAGAAAAGAACAATGCCAATCCGGCCTTGAATAATCAAAAAATAAGCGCCACATAATGTGGCGCCTGAAGTAATAACTTTACCATAATGCTTAATTAACAGTATTTTCTATAGCAGCCTCGTATTCATCAAATATAAAATCAAGAATTGGTGCAAGACCAATGAATTCAGCACCATAGTTTGTGGATTTTTCATCATCAGATAATCTGCTTCTTACTATCTTGACAACTGTGTATAACATAGAATCTTCGTCACCAAGCTGGATTTTCGCATTAAAGAAATATCCCATAGGAAGAGTGGAAGATGTGATGAAACCGATGCCGCCTTTAGAAATATCAATAACTTCAATAGGTGCATCCACATCGGTGATTATAACGTTGTCCTGGTTAAAAAGCTTTGATATTTTAAGTTTTAAATCCACATTCATTCGTTTGAAACGACGTTTTTCATTTTCAGGCATATATTTTCTCCTTTGACTTTCACAATATTTTCTTGGATATATTATACAAGTTATTTACACATTATTCAAGATTTTTGCAAACTTATACAAAGAATATCTTATGCAGGAAAATTAATTTGATTTTAATAATAGATTGTATTATAATTTATCTGTTATTCAGAGTTAGGTCTGGTTCTGAAATGGGAAGCGGTTAATTAAGCATTTAGGTTTATAATAATAAACTTAAAGGAGCACAGACAACATGAAAGATATACATGAAATTAAGAATTTCACAGTAGCACCGGATACCGATGATGCATTACATGAAGAATGTGGTGTATTTGGTATGTATGATTTTGATGGTAATAATGTAGCTTCATCAATATATTACGGACTTTTTGCACTTCAGCACAGAGGGCAGGAAAGCTGCGGGATAGCTGTTAGTGACACAGAGGGGCCTAAAGGAAAAGTTAGTGTTCACAAGGATATGGGACTTGTAAATGAAGTGTTTGAACCTTAGACCCTTGAGAAGTTAAAGGGTAACATTGGTGTAGGTCATACCCGTTATTCAACGGCGGGGAGCAGTACCAGAGAAAATGCGCAGCCACTAGTTCTTAATTATGTAAAGGGCATACTTGGTCTTGCACATAATGGTAATCTGATTAATGCATTAGAACTTAGTAAAGAGTTAGAATATACAGGTGCAATTTTCCAGACAACTATTGACTCAGAAGTAATAGCATACCTTATTGCACGGGCAAGAATTAACAGCGGTTCAGTTGAAAAGGCTGTAAGGGTTACTGTTGGTAAAATAAAAGGTGCATATTCATTAATAGTAATGAGTCCTAGAAAGTTAATCGGAGCAAGAGATCCATATGGTTTCAAGCCTTTATGTATAGGAAGAAGAGATAATGCTTTTATTCTTGCATCAGAGACATGTGCATTAGATACAATCGGTGCGGAATTTGTAAGAGATGTGCTTCCGGGAGAGATTGTTACAATTACAGATGGCAGGATAATTTCTGATACGTCTTTATGCCTTCCAAAGGAAAAAGAAGCAAGATGTATTTTTGAATATATCTACTTTGCAAGACCGGACAGTATAATAGATGGTATCTCAGTTTATCATTCAAGGATTATGGCAGGAAGATATTTAGCAATTGATCATCCTGTAGAAGCCGACTTAGTAGTGGGGGTTCCGGAGTCAGGTAATGCTGCCGCACTTGGATTTTCATTAGAATCAGGTATTCCATATGGAACTGCATTTGTTAAAAATGGTTATGTTGGAAGAACATTTATTAAACCAAAGCAAAGCAGCAGAGAGTCAAGTGTAAGGGTTAAGTTAAATGTGTTAAAGGAAGCCGTTAATGGCAAACGTGTGGTTATGATTGATGATTCAATTGTAAGAGGAACCACAAGTGACAGGATAGTTGGAATGCTTAAGGAAGCCGGTGCAACGGAAGTACATGTAAGAATCAGTTCACCTCCGTTTCTAAATGAATGCTATTTTGGAACAGATATTCCATGTAAGGAACAGTTAATAGCTCATAACAGAACCATAGAAGAGATTAGCATGATAATAGGAGCAAATTCGCTTGGCTATCTTAATATAGAGAGATTGACACAAATGGTATCAGGACTTCCTATTTGTACAGGATGTTTTAATGCCAAATATCCTATGAAACCACCGACAGAAGATATTCGCGGAGAATATGAGTCATAGAAAATATAAAAAGCTTTTTAGAAAAGGAGAATCAATATGTACGATAAGTATCAAAGTCCATTGTCAGAGAGATATGCCAGTAAGGAAATGCAGTATATTTTTTCACCTGACATGAAGTTTAGAACATGGAGAAAATTATGGATAGCATTGGCTGAAACAGAGAAAGAATTAGGTCTTAACATTACTGATGAGCAGATTGCAGAACTAAAAGAGCATGTAGATGATATCAACTATGATGTTGCAAAAGAAAGAGAAGCGTTAGTAAGACATGACGTTATGTCACATGTATATGCATATGGTGTTCAGTGTCCAAAGGCTAAGGGAATTATCCATTTAGGAGCAACTTCATGTTATGTTGGTGATAATACAGACATTATCGTAATGACTGAAGCACTTAAATTAGTTAGAAATAAATTGGTAAATGTTATTGCTGAACTTGCTAAATTTGCTGATGAATACAAGGCACAGCCTACACTTGCTTTTACACATTTTCAGCCTGCACAGCCTACAACAGTTGGTAAACGTGCAACTTTATGGATGAATGAATTGGTTGTGGATTTAGAAGATATTGATTATATTATTGGCAATATGAAACTCTTAGGTTCAAAGGGAACGACAGGAACTCAGGCAAGTTTTCTTGAATTATTCGAAGGTGACCAGGATAAAATCAGGCAGATTGACCCTATGATTGCAAAGAAAATGGGATTTGAAAAATGTCAGCCTGTTTCAGGACAGACTTATACAAGAAAAATTGATACAAGAGTATTGAATGTATTAGCAGGAATTGCAGCCAGCGCTCATAAATTCTCTAATGATATAAGATTATTACAGCATTTGAAAGAAGTCGAAGAACCGTTTGAGAAGAACCAGATTGGTTCATCGGCAATGGCTTATAAGAGAAATCCAATGAGAAGTGAGAGAATTGCTTCACTTGCTAACTATGTAATGGTGGATGCACTTAATCCTGCAATTACTTCTGCAACACAGTGGTTTGAGAGAACACTTGATGATTCAGCTAATAAGAGAATAAGCGTGCCTGAAGCTTTCCTTGCAATAGATGGAATACTTGATTTGTATCTGAATGTAGTTGATGGACTTGTAGTATACCCTAAGGTTATAGAGAAGAGACTTATGTCTGAGTTACCATTCATGGCTACAGAGAATATTATGATGGACGCTGTTAAAGCAGGTGGAGACAGACAGGAATTACATGAAGAAATCAGAAAACTTTCCATGATAGCAGGTAAGAATGTTAAAGAAGAAGGACTTGATAATAACCTGTTAGAACTCATTGCTGCTGATGATAAGTTTGGCATGAGTCTTGAGGATTTAAAGAAGTCTATGGATCCTTCAAAATACGTCGGACGTTCAAAGGAACAGGTCGATGAATTCTTAAGCGAGGTTATTAATCCGATTCTTACACATAATAAAGAAATCCTTGGAATGACAGCAACAATTAATGTTTAATAAAAATTATCGACAGGAATGCTTGTGCGGGCATTCCTGTTTGAAGTTAAAAAATATAGTGGCTTGAATTAAAGCAGAAAGAGGGAAAGAAATGGGTGGATTTTTTGGAGTAGTATCAAAAAATGACTGCGTATTTGATTTATTCTTTGGAACAGATTACCATTCTCATTTAGGAACAAGAAGAGGAGGTATGGCTGTATATGGAAACGATGGTTTTGATCGTTCAATTCATAATATTGAAAATTCTCCTTTTAGAACCAAATTTGAAAAAGAAGCTAATGAGATGAAAGGTAATTTTGGAATAGGCTGTATATCAGATTATGAGCCACAGCCTTTAATTGTTCGTTCACATCATGGTACTTTTGCCATTACTACTGTCGGTAAAATTAATAATACAGACGAGATTGTTAAAAAGATTTTCAGTAAAGGCAGTCCGCATTTCTTAGAAATGAGTGGTGGAGATATTAATGCGACGGAACTTGTGGCATCGATTATTAACCAGAAGGAAAATATAATTGAAGGTATTCAGTATGCTCAGGAAATTATAGATGGTTCAATGACTATTTTAGTTATGACACCTAAGGGAATCTTTGCGGCACGTGACAAAATGGGAAGAACTCCTGTAGTTTTAGGTAAAAAGGAGGATGGTTATTGTGCTACGTTTGAATCATTTGCATACCTGAATCTTGGTTATGAAGATTATAAAGAATTAGGACCGGGCGAAATAGTTATAATGACACCTGAAGAAGTAAGAACTGTATCTGCTCCGGGTAAAAATATGAAGATTTGTACATTTCTGTGGATATATTACGGATATCCGTCTTCAATTTATGAAGGCGTAAGTGTTGAACAGATGAGATATAACTGTGGGGCAATGCTTGCAAAACGTGATAATGTAAAACCGGATATTGTGGCAGGTGTGCCAGATTCAGGAACGGCTCATGCCGTGGGATATGCCAATGAGTCAGGAATTCCGTTTTCAAGACCATTTATCAAATATACACCTACATGGCCACGTTCATTTATGCCGACAATCCAGAGCAAGAGAAATCTTATAGCAAAAATGAAACTTATTCCTGTTCATGATTTGATTAAGGATAAGAGCTTATTATTAATAGATGATTCTATTGTAAGGGGTACACAGCTTAGGGAAACTACGGAATTCTTATATTCAAGCGGTGCAAAAGAGGTGCATATCCGTCCTGCTTGTCCGCCACTTGTATACGGATGTAAGTTCATTAATTTCTCGCGTTCTACTTCGGAAATGGATTTGATAACAAGACGTATGATTCAGAGATTAGAAGGTGATAATGCTAAAAATGTTATTAATGAGTATACTAATCCCGAATCAGAAAGATATCAGAATATGATTGAGGAAATAAGAAAAGAATTAAACTTTACTTCACTACGATATCATAGATTAGATGACATGATTGCATCAGTAGGAATTGATAGAGATAAACTTTGTACCTATTGTTGGGATGGAAGAGAATAACAATTTCATATATATACGGAATGGAGATAAGGGTGAAAGATTTCGCTGATTAGCAAATCTTTCACCCGCCAAGTTTGTGGCGGAGCACAAACTTGTATATGACAGAGCAGAATTTGAGATTATGCTCGTCAGCCTTCACAAAAAAGTACTCCGGCATGAGGTAAAGAGTGAACATTAGTCTTGAATATTATAAGGTTTTTTACTATGTAGCAGAATACGGAAGTTTTACGGCGGCAGCGGAAAAGTTATGCATTTCTCAGCCGGCTGTCAGTCAGGCAGTCAGACAGTTAGAAAAGGAGTTTGACTGTAAACTGTTTAACAGAAGCAGAAAAGGAGTTGAACTTAACATGGAGGGAAGGGTGCTTTACTCTTATGTTAAGAAAGGTTATGAGCAGTTAGAGCAGGGTGAAGAAAGCCTTCTTAAAATGATTCATATGGATATTGGTGAAATCAGAATTGGGGCAAGCGATATGACGCTCAAATATTTTCTGCTGCCATTTTTAGAAAAATTTCATGAAATATATTCTGGTATAAAGGTAAATGTTACTAATGGTCCTACCCCTGAAACTTTAAGATATCTTTCGGAAGGCAAAATAGATTTTGGAGTTGTCACCACTCCGATATCAGATGATGTGAATCTGCATCTTAAAGAAGTGAGAAAGATTAAAGATGTATTTGTAGCCGGAAATGAATTCAGATATTTAAAGGGTAAGAAATTGAAATATGAAAGGCTAATGGAATTACCAACAATTAGTCTTGAGAAGAATACAAGCACGAGAAAATATCTTGATGAATTTCTGAAAGTAAAAGACATTATACTAGAGCCGGAATTTGAATTAGCAACTAGTGACATGATAGTTCAATTTACGAGAAGAAACCTTGGAATAGGTTGTGTAGTATATGATTTTGCAGAGGAATATATTGAAAGTGGAGAAATATTTGAATTAGAATTTGACGAGGAAATACCATTAAGAAGTATGTGCATTGTCAGTGATGAAAAACGACCTATGTCAGTGGCAGGCAGTAAAATGATGGAATTGTTATAGAAATCAATGGCCTCATGCCATTTGCCGGGCAACTCATAGAATATGATGCTGTGGCAAATAGTATAAATTATATTTTTATTTAACAGAATTGCACAAAAGAACGTATCTTGCATTGCGAAGATAATAAGATTTTCTTAGTATCAGATACATAGAAAATCTTATTATTGTAGCATAGCAAGAGGAGTCTTTTGTACAAATTGATGAAACACTATCAGTGATATACCTTTTGACACCCGAATCTTTATAGGAAATTGCTCGAGCAAATTAGTGGCTGTCAGGGAGAATTTCTTCTAATATTATACCGCTGTATGCAGGAAGTTCAAGTGCAAGACCATCTGTATCAGCTACAAGATTCTTGCGGCTTGCAGGTGTCTCACCGCCGAATTTCAGGTAGTCAGAATTAAGAAGGACTTTATATTTGGACTTTTCCTTTAAAGCAAGTATATATGGCTGTACAGTACCTGAGAAATTAAGGGCAACTATGATTTTAGAAGTTCCGTCTGTCCGCATATAGGAATACAGGCATTGGCTTTCGCTGTGGCAGTCTATCCATTCAAATCCTTTTTCGTCATAGTCATATTTCCATAATGCAGCTTTGGTTAAATATAGTTTATTAAGTTCCTTCATATATTTATGAAAAGAATCATGAATAGGGTATTTTAGAATATCCCAATCCTGTTCCCGCTTTTCGTCCCACTCTCTTAATTGACCTATTTCATTTCCCATAAAGTTTAATTTCTTGCCGGGATGTGTCATCATATACATATATAAAAGACGTCCCTGTGGAAATTTATCTTCATATTCTCCAAAAATTTTTTGTAAAATTGTACATTTTCCGTGAACTGTTTCATCATGTGAAAAAGGAAGAAGAAAATTAGCATCATAATAATACATCATACTAAAAGTTAACTTGTGGTAACTTCCACCTCTGAACAGAGGGTCGAGTTTCATATATTCGAGAGTATCATTCATCCAGCCCATATCCCATTTGTAATCGAATCCAAGTCCGCCTTTTGATACATCTTTTGTGACATCTTTAAAATTAGTAGAATCTTCAGCAGCAAGCAGACAGTTTGGAAAACGTTTTTTAAGTCCGCTGTTTAATGTTTTAATAAAATCAACTGCATTGCCATTTACACCACGTCTTTCATCACCCTGCCAATAGAGGATACGGCTTATTGCATCCATTCTAAGTCCATCGATATGATATTTGTCCATCCAGTAAGTAGCAGCACTGTTAAGAAAACTCCGAACTTCGCCGCGGCTGTGCATGAAATTACAGCTTCCCCATTCACTTACACCTACATCATTATGCGGATATTCATAGAGGGCTGTACCATCATAATTAGCAAGTGCATAAGCATCCACGGCAAAATGTACGGGAACAAAATCAAGTATGACAGCAATGTCAGCAGCATGAAATAAATCAATCATTTTCTGAAATTGTGCGGCAGTTCCATATCTGTTGGTAGGAGCAAAGAATCCCGTGTTCTGATACCCCCAGCTTTCATCACATGGATGTTCACTAACAGGCATTAATTCAAGACAGTTATATCCATTTTCTGTCATATAGCTAATAAGAGATGGCGCAATTTTGTCGTAAGTAAACCATCCGTGTTCATCATCAGAGTTAGTTTTCCAACTGCCAAGATGGACTTCATAAATGTTAAGAGGTGAAGTCTTAAAGTCAGTTCTATTTTTTAACCATTTATCATCTGTAAAAGTGAACTCGTCAAGGTTTCTTATTATACTTGCACTGTCAGGTCTGAGTTCCATTCCGAATCCGTAAGGGTCACAGTGGTCGATAATGCCGTTAGCAGCAGTAATCTGATATTTATATCTGTCTCCCGGTTTTGCATTTTTGATAAGACACTCCCAAAACTGCCCATCGTGTACTCTGTCCATATTAACGGGTTGCCAATTGTTAAAATCTCCGATTACTGCAATATTTCCTGCGGCAGGAGCGAAAGTGCGGAATCTCACACCATTTTTCTCGATGTGGGCGCCAAAATATTCATAAGCCTCGAATTCCTGTCCTGTATAAAATCCGTAAAAATCCATAATAATAACCATGCCTTTCTTATAACCTGTATACTGCTTGACACAGGCAAAATTTTAAAGTGAATAAATTTACTTGTATAAAAAGTTTTATAATATTTAGTAGCTTTTACACCAGTTGATTTGAAGATGTTATACTAGCATTTAATAAATGCAGCACTATATCCTTTCATATATAAACCATTATCAAAATTTATAGTTTCGCCGCTGATTAAATCGGTACCGGATGATATTCCGGCATCAAAACCTGCAGTATAATCATCAGAAGAAGCATTAATAGCTACAAGTACACGTTCATCATCACAGGCTCTTTCAAATATACACTGCTGATTAGTCAGCACAACGGATTTGAAACCGCCATAACATATTGCTTTACTGTTTTTATGGGCATTAGCAAGTTTAGAAATAAAATCAGATAATTCATTGTCAACCGGTGTATCAAAACAGGCACGAAGAGCAGGGTCACCTTCATTCTTATGAGCTTTGGTTCCCCATTCACTTCCGTAATATACACAGGGAATTCCCGGCATTCCAAATGCCAATGCATAGATGAGCGGCAAATGATTTTCATTATTTAAATTACTTGCAATTCTTGAAACATCATGATTATCAACAAAATTGAGAAGATGTTTACGTTTATATAATGTCCAGTTTTCAGGTCCGAACTGACGCAGAAGTGAATGATTGATTTCGAACATATTCATGGAATTAAAACTTGAGAATAATCCTTTATAACACTCATAATTTGTACAACTGTGAAGCATATCATCATTTACAAACTGGTTGTAGTCACCATGAAGAAGTTCGCCCAGCAGCCAGAAATCCGGCTTAAGCCCATTGCAGAAATGCCGTAGCCTTTTTAAGAAATCTTTATCAAGGCAATATGCAACATCAAGTCTTATTCCGTCAATGCCAAATTCAGTAACCCATAACTTGATGCTTTCTAAAATATAATTAATAACTTCTTCATTTCTAAGGTTAAGTTTAACTAAGTCATAATTACCTTCCCAGCCTTCATACCAAAGACCATCGTTATAGTTAGAATTTCCGCCAAAATCAATTCTTGCAAACCAGTCTTTATACTGAGAATTTTCTCTGTTTTTAAGAACATCCTGAAAAGCAAAAAAACCTCTGCCTACATGATTAAATACTCCGTCAAGTACCACTTTGATACCTGATTTATGAAGATTATCACATACATTTTTAAAATCTTCATTTGTACCAAGACGACAATCAATCTTACGATAATCTCTGGTATTATATCCATGAGTGTCCGATTCGAATACAGGTGAAAAGTAGATGGCATTAACACCTAATTTGCTGATATGTGGTATCCAGTCATTTACTTTTAATATTCTTGATGTAAGTACACCATCATTTTCAAAAGGTGCCCCACAAAATCCCAATGGATAAATCTGATAAAATACGCTTTCTTCTGCCCACATGTTTAAATCCTCCTTAAATAAATTGTAATCTAAAAATCCTTTTTGCAGTTTCTTGGCAAATACATCCAATGAATCAACAGATATTGGATTAACACCATTTTCTTCAATTATTCCTAAAAAACCATTCACGAAAAAAGTAATGGTAATTCTTGCACTAAGCATTTCTTTTTCGTTTAAGCCGAATACGGTTGAACGTTTTACTAAAGATTCAATTATCTCTGTTCTTACCTTATGAATTAACGGTGATAAACTTGGGGATTTGAAAAAAGGCATATACAAATCTCCACGTTCTTTGTTTAGCAGTAGAATCTTGTGCCAGATAGCAGGCAGTTCCTTAATCATATTATTAATACCATTCTGGCAGATAATGTCTACAATGGGTGAGACAATCTGTGCTATGAATTCTTCCGAACATTCATAAATATCCTTATAATGAAGGTAGAATGTGCTTTTGTTGATACCGGCTTCTTTACATAACTCAATAATTGTTATATCGCGAATGTCTTTTGTATTAAGCATTCTGCCAAGAGCTGTGAATATAGCCGTCTTTGTTTTAGTAATCTTAGTATTTTCCAATTAAAATAACCTCTTTCTTTAATTAGTAAAATTATTATAACACCAAAATAGACATTTGTCTATTTGAAAATTTTAGTAGTTTATCACAAAGTATTATGTTAGAATAGAATACATTAATATACTTGATTAAATGTTTCTAAAATGTTAAAATATTTTTTTATAAAC
>CAZQRO010000063.1:0-11761 GCA_964595785.1 uncultured Eubacterium sp. | reverse complement strand
AGAATGTAACAAGTGGTGATTACCAGAAATATTATGCAGAGATGTATAAGTAGAAAATGATTCATTTGATTCTGTTTATAGATATATAAGCCTATATACAGAATCAGATGTTTTTTATTTAACAAGATTATGTTAAAAAAATGTAAAAAAAGAGAATAATCCATTGATAAAAAAAGCAGAATGTTGTATTATCCTCTATGACTTACCAATTTGATATATAATCTATAATCAGGAGATTAAAAGTGATAAGAGATAATCAGAAATATTTTAATAGATTGCATGTAGTGGTAGACTTACTGATAATTGAGGCATCATATATGGCATCGTGGTATCTTAAGTTCAAAACTACATTATTTAATCATGAGTCAGGACGATTGTCATTCGACACATATATGAATGCATCATGGTTTATTATTCCTTTATATATGCTTCTTTATCTGGCATTTCATTTGTATACTTCAAAGAGGGTACAGGGGCGAAGATTGGAATTCGGCAATATTCTTAAGGCAAATGTTTTAGGACTTATGATTGTGCTGACAGTATTATATATATTAAAGCAGCATAACTTTTCAAGAGAAATGTTATTTATATTCTTTGTTATTAATGTGCTGTTAGAAGTGCTGATGAGAGCTGTAATCAGACTTGTACTTCATATGATGCGTAAAAGTGGATTTAATATGAAACATATTCTTTTAGTAGGGTACAGCCGTGCGGCGGAGTCTTATATTGACCGAATAAGGGCATTTCCACAATGGGGCTATCAGATAAAAGGAATATTAGATGATAATGTTGAACCGGGAACTAACTATAATGGAGTGGAAGTACTTGGCAAGACAGAGTGTCTTAATGATATGTTATCTGAAAATGAACTTGATGAAATTGCCATTACACTTTGTCTTAATGAATACAGTAAATTGGAGAAGCTTGTAAATATGTGTGAAAAATCGGGTGTGCATACACAGTTTGTTCCTGATTATAACAATATAATTCCTTCCAGACCATATACAGAAGATTTACTGGGACTGCCGGTGGTTAATATCAGATATGTTCCGTTATCAAATACATTTAATGCCATGATGAAAAGAGCCTTTGATATAATTTGTTCATTCATTGGAATTGTGATATTATCACCATTATTACTAGTTATTGCATGCCTGATAAAATTATCCTCGAGAGGACCGCTTATTTTTAAGCAGGAAAGAGTTGGACTTAGAAATGAACCATTTATGATGTATAAGTTTCGTTCAATGAAAGTACAGAATGCCTGTGAAGAGAAAAAAGCATGGACGGTTAAAGATGATCCAAGAGTAACTGTAATAGGAAAGTTTTTAAGAAAGACAAGTCTTGATGAATTACCACAGTTGTTTAATATATTTAAAGGAGAAATGAGTATTGTGGGACCGAGACCTGAAAGACCTTTTTTTGTTGAAAAATTTAAAGAAGAAATTCCAAGGTATATGGTTAAGCATCAGGTCAGACCCGGTCTTACAGGCTGGGCGCAGGTAAATGGCTACCGAGGAGATACATCAATTAGAAAACGAATCGAATATGATTTATATTATATAGAAAACTGGACATTTGGATTTGACATTAAGATAATGTTTCTGACTATATTTAAAGGATTTGTTAATAAAAATGCATATTAGCATGGAGTTGAATGAAAGGTACATTTGATATGAAAACAGTGGATAAGAGTAAAACACCAAAGTGGAAAATAGCACTACTTGCATTTGAGTCAATTGTAGTATTGTTATATCTTACGGTAACAGTATTTTTTGTATGGTACAAGGTTGATAAAGATGGATTTATTGCATCATGTTCTGCTAATCCTTTAGTAAGAATGCTGATTAATCAGACTGCAAAGAAGGATTATGAGGAAAATGTACAGGATAAGGATTACAACAAAGAAAATGTTGTACAGAATGAAGGACTTGAAGGAAATGTTGAAACATATAGAAATATCGCTCTTTTTGGTATTGATTCAAGAGGCAGTGAATTTGATGATTCAACTCATAGTGATACTATTATTATAGTAAGTATCAATAATAAAACAGGTGAAGTTAAGATGGCATCAGTTTATCGTGATACTATGCTTAAAATAGTAGATAGTAATGGAGATGTAAGTTATACAAAGGCTAATGCGGCATTTTTTAAGGGAGGTCCTGAATGTGCCATTAATATGCTTAATACAAATTTGGATTTGAATATAACGGATTATGCAGTTGTTAACTTTACCGGTTTGACTAAAATTATTGATGCATTAGGTGGAATCGATGTTAATTTAACAGATGAGGAAATGGAGTATGTTAATGGATATCTGACAGAAACAAGATTAATTACAGGATTAGATGCACCTGATCTTACTCATTCAGGACAGGTTCACTTATCAGGCTTACAGGCAACGGCATATTGTCGTATAAGATATGTTACATTTTATGATGAAGACGGAACTAAATATGCTAATGATATGGGAAGAACAGCACGCCAGCGTTCAGTTATTAAGAAAATAGTTGAAAAGGCAAAGGTTGCAGGTGTCGGACAGGTATTACAGGTTGTAGACAGTATTCTTCATTATAATACCGAAGATGAAAAGATAATAACTACAAGTCTTTCTCTCGATGAAGTAATGGATTTAGTACCTACATTAATTAAATTCACACTTTCAGAGAGTGCAGGATTTCCATTCACATGCGACACACCGAAAATCAATGGTGCGAGTATGGTAGTGGCACAGGGATTATCATATAATGTTTCAAAACTGCATGAATTCTTATTTGGTGAGAAAGATTACGGACCAAGTGAAACAGTTCAGACAGTTAGTGACTATCTTGAGATTTATTCAGGAGTACCAACAGTGAAACTTGATGAAGATATGGAAGATACAACAGGCGAGTCAACAGATTATACAAGTGGTGAGTAATCAGAAGTGAAAAATTGTTGTCTTAGATGTCGGTAGTTGATAAGAAATATTTTTAAATTATCGCAGACAAAAAAGTGAAGAGGTCAGCCGATTGATTAAAAATCAGTGGGTTGACCTCTTTTAGCCTGTAAAATTGTGGTTTGACAAATTTAAGATTTCACTTTATGATTAAATAAATGAAAAACATTACATGTTGAATTGGGTCTGTTTTAAATAAGTGAAAAATAAAATAGGAGGAAAATTAATGGACATTATAAGTTTGACAGCCATAGTAATACTGACTGTTATTGTATTAATACCTGCAATATTTAAAAAGAAGAAATATTTAACAGCAGCAGCGGTTCTTGTATCTGCCTTAGCAATTTGTTTTTGCACAGTGAAATATGGAGTATTTATATTGCAGTTCAAGTGATATCAGTATTAGATTAGTAACAATTATTATTATAATAGCCTTAATTCTATTGGCAATACTGTTAAAAAAGAAATTCCTAAAAGTAATAATATTGATAATATCTTCGCTTGCAATTCTGTTTTTTATAATAAATCTTGACTATTTTTATTATGATTCTTATGATGTAAATATCTGCTCGTCAATAGATGAAAGTGAAGTGATTGTAATAAAAGTGCAGAATCATTTTTAGAGTATCGTGGATATGAGCAGTTCTTGAAGAAACTGAAAGAATATTATGTGAATATTGAAAGTGCAGAAATATATGAAGACAAGATTGTAATTAATGCTAATGGCAAAAAAATAAGTATTATTTCGTTGGGGAATGATGAAATTGAATTTGAAATAGAGAACTAGTACAGTGTATTCAAATTAATTCAACCATATAATTGTCTAAATAAAAATTTTGAAGTATCAGCAAAATAACAAATTTTTTTCACGGCTAAAACACAAAATTAACACAAATGATTGTTATCATACCATTATCAAAAGAAAAGATATTATGAAATGGAGGAAACAATTATGACAAACGAATTTGAAAATGAAAATGAAAGTGATACAAATGATAATGCTAATGAATATACACGGATGTACACAGATAGTAATGATTCAGATGCAGAGATAACTGAACCGGAAGAAACATCTCAGGTGGAAGAAATACCCTATGGGGAAGAGACACCTCAGGCAGAAGAGAACAATACTAACTTTATTATGAGAAGTAGTACTGAATCAGATAAGGCTGAAGCTAAAGCAAGACAACAGGTTGAAAAAGAGAAGATAAAATTTGAAGAGAAGAGAAAAAAGGCTGCCATCAAAATGGAGAAAAAGGCTGCTAAGAAGGCGGCGAGAAATGGTAAGGGACATGGAGTTGTATTTAAAACGGTAAGACTGGTTGTATGTGCGGCAGCATTTGGTGTAATAGCTCTTGGCACAATGTATTTAACGGGAGATTCATTAGGATTATTTAAAGAGGATTCTAAGACAACAACAACTATTCCTTCTACACAGGTGAGTAATACTAACAAGGGAAGCACTACGGCATTACAGACGTCATCTGATAATTCTACAACTGTAATGGATGTATCTGATGTAGTATATAACGTAATGCCTTCTATTGTGGCAATTACAAGTACTCAGTTAGTTCAGTCTAGCAATGACTGGTATGATTACTATTTTGGAAATGGTAACGGAAATAACAATAATGGATATACAGAGCAGACAGGAGCAGGTTCAGGTATAATAATCGGACAGAATGATACGGAATTATTAATAGTAACTAATAATCACGTTGTGGAAGATGCTGACAGTCTTCAGATAAAGTTTATAGATAATGAAACAGTAAGTGCAGTCGTAAAAGGAACCGATTCAAATGAAGATTTAGCAGTAGTGGCAGTTAAACTGTCCGATATTAAAGAATCTACACTTGAACAGATAAAAATTGCAACACTAGGTGATTCAGATGACTTAAAAGTTGGTCAGGGAACAATTGCCATTGGTAATGCTTTAGGATATGGACAGTCTGTTACAACAGGTGTTGTAAGTGCATTGAACAGAGAAGTTGAGTACGAAGACAGAACAATGACATTAATTCAGACAGATGCAGCTATTAATCCGGGTAATAGTGGTGGCGCACTTCTTAATACAAAGGGTGAAGTAATTGGTATTAATGCAGCTAAATATTCTTCATCATCAATTGAAGGAATGGGGTTTGCAATTCCGGTTTCATCGGTAAAAGATGTTATAGAAGAATTAATGAATAAAGAGACACTTACTAAAGTTGATTCAGATAAAAAAGGATATTTAAATATTTACGGAAGAGATGTAACAAGCAGTCTTTCGGAAACATATAGTGTTCCTAAAGGAATATATATTATTGAAGTAATCGAAAATGGCGCAGCTGACAAAGCCGGCATAGAGAAAACAAATGTTATTACGGCAATCAATGGTGAATCTGTTTCCTCAATGGAAGAATTGCAGGAAAAACTTGAGTATTATGAAAAGGGTACAAAAGTTACACTGACAGTTGAATATGCAAAAGGAAACGATTATAAAGAAAAAGAAGTAGAAGTTACTTTAGGTGATGAGATGGAATAAAAGTTATTATAAAATGAAAAGATATGTTCTTAATTAATAAGGAACATATCTTTTTTACATTATAAATCTACATTTTATACTAGATTAATACTTCATTTTTTGCTATACTTATAACTCAGAGTTATGATGCTAATGAGAGTGGAGAGATATAATGCGTAGAGTACAGCTAGATCAGTTAGACGAAGACATGAAACTTGCGAAATCAATATTTCATAATGGGAATTTAATACTTGCAGAAGGTACAGACAACCTTCAGGAATATGCGGAAGGATTAAAAGGTTATGGTATTTTTTCACTATATATAGAAGATGGAATAGATATTGTTGATTGAAAGGATATGATTCAGAATGAGTTTAGTAAATATTGCAGTTGGACAGAGTGGTGGGCCAACAACCGTTATCAATTCAAGTTTATATGGAGTTATTAAAGAAGCCTGTGGTAATGAGGATAAGATTGATAAGATATATGGTATGATTAATGGTATTGAAGGTTTTATCGAAGGAAAAGTAATAGATATTGCAAAAGATATGTCAGAAGAAGATATTGAATTATTAAAATATACTCCTTCAGCATACTTAGGTTCATGCAGATACAAACTGCCGGAATCTATGGAAGATGCAATATACAGGATAATATTTGAAAAATTTAAGAAAATGAATATACAATATTTTATATATATTGGTGGCAATGATTCTATGGACACGGTTCACAAACTGTCGCTCTATGCAAAGATGACAAATAGTTCTGTTGGAATAATAGGAGTACCTAAAACAATAGATAATGATTTGATTTATACCGATCATTCTCCGGGATATGGAAGCGCAGCAAAATATGTTGCCACAACAGTCAGGGATATAGTTATGGATGCAAATGTCTATGATACAAATTCCGTTACAATAATCGAATTGATGGGAAGACATGCAGGCTGGATAACGGCAGCAAGTGTTTTGGCAAGAAAATATAAAGGTGATAATCCCGTACTTATTTATTTGCCTGAGGTAGCCTTTGACATAAAGAAATTTGTTATAAGAGTTAAGAAGGAATTAAGTAAAAAACATAATGTAATAGTATGTGTATCAGAAGGAATAAAAGATTCAGATGGCACATTTATATGTGAATATGCTTCAGCGGCAGGAGTAGATACATTTGGACATAAAATGCTCACAGGATGTGGCAAATATCTTGAAAACGTCATTAAAGAAGAATTAGGAGTTAAGGTACGCTCAGTTGAATTAAATGTAAATCAGCGTTGTAAAGCCGCACTTGCTTCTCTTACGGATATTGAAGAAGCAATTATGGCAGGAAGATATGGAGTTAAAATGGCACTTCAGGGAGAAACAGGCAAGATGATATCCCTAAACAGAAAAGAATGTGATGAGTATGAAATTGTATATGAACCTGTAGATTGTGCACTTGTATGCAATCAGGAAAAAGTAGTTCCGAGAGAATGGATAAGTGATGATGGAACAGATATTCTTCAAGGATTTATTAATTATGTTCAGCCACTAATTCAGGGTGAAAATTCAACTCCAATTGAAAATGGTTTACCAAAGTATTGTTTCAGGAAATAGATAAATGGTAACTTAACAGTTATAATGAAATACAAATCTAGGAAAAGGTTGAAAGAAATTAAAAACAAACGAAAGGAAGAAGCATTTGCCCTTTTCTTTTAACCTGTTTATTTGGGCAGTATCGGAAGCTTGCTTTTGATATGCATGGGAATAAAGATGACAGATAATATAAAGGATGATGATAACGAATACGAAAAAATTTGTTTCGTATGCAGAAGACCGGAAAGTAAAACAGGACGACAGGTGACTATGCCGGGTGGAATTACAATATGCCCTGATTGTATGCAGAGAACTTTTGATGCAATTGAAACTAATGGAAATGGAATGAATTTTAACGGAATGAATCCGGATGATATCAATCTGAATAACTTAGATATTAATTCATTGTTATATGGAAATAATGCACAGAAAACCAAGAATCCGGATAATGAGACAGATGGACAAACAGATGACACCCAGAAGGATGACACAAAGGATAAAGAAGTATTAAATAATGTGGAAGGCAATATACCTAATATCAGATTTGTGAACTTATCTGATTTTCAGGGGGATTTCAGAGGAAAACCGAAGATTAAAAAAAGAAAACCCGGAGAAAAGAAAAATTCTGAATTTGATATTAACAAGATACCGGCTCCGCATAAGATTAAAGAACAGTTAGATGAATATGTGATTGGACAGGAATATGCTAAGAAAGTAATTTCTGTTGGTGTATATAACCATTATAAGCGTGTTGGTGCAGACAATGCTGACGGAATTGATATTGAAAAGTCAAACATGCTTATGATAGGACCTACAGGTTCGGGTAAGACATATCTTGTTAAAACACTGGCAAAATTATTAGATGTTCCATTGGCAATTACAGATGCAACATCGCTTACAGAGGCAGGATATATTGGAGACGATATTGAAAGTGTTGTTTCAAAGTTGCTTGCGGCAGCAGATAATGATGTTGATAAAGCCGAAACAGGAATTATATTTATTGATGAGATAGATAAAATTGCAAAAAAACGTAATACCTCTACCCGTGATGTGAGTGGGGAAAGTGTTCAGCAGGGACTGCTAAAACTCTTAGAAGGAAGCGAAGTTGAAGTTCCCGTAGGAGCAAATAGTAAGAATGCCATGGTTCCGCTTGCCACGATTAATACAAAGAATATATTGTTTATCTGTGGAGGAGCATTTCCGGACCTTGAGGAAATTATCAAGGAGAGGCTTAATGAGCAGGCAGCTATTGGTTTTGCAGCAGATTTAAAGGATAAATACGATAACGTAAATGATATAATCAGACAGGTAAATATAGATGATTTGAAAAGTTATGGAATGATTCCGGAATTTTTAGGAAGAATGCCAATATTGTTTACCTTAGATGGATTGACTGAAGAAATGCTTGCTAAAGTTCTTAAAGAACCTAAAAATGCCATTTTAAAGCAATATAAGAAACTGCTTGAATTAGATGAGGTGAAATTAGAATTTGATGACGAGGCAATATCGGCAATTGCTAAAAAAGCAATAGAGAAAAAGACCGGAGCAAGAGCATTAAGGTCTATTATCGAAGAATATATGTTAGATATTATGTATGAGATACCAAAAGATGATAATATTGGAAAGGTAACAATTACAAAAGACTATATTGAGAAAACAGGTGCTCCTCTTATAGAAATGCGGGGAATAGAAATGCCGCTTTTAGAAAAATATGAATAAGTACCGGCATATATCTCATAGGATATAAAAAGTATGCATAAATAAATGGAGTATGAGATGGATTGTCGCAAACCAGCAATATCTGAAAATTATGTAGATTTTATTGTGGAGACATTTCCGGATGTGTATGAATTTACAAATAATTTAGGGGACAGATGTTTTATTTATCCGGGTCTTGAATTAACAGAGGGTGTATGGACTATACGTGTACACGGAGCACTTGTGATTTCGGGAGAATTCAATATGTGGCTTCCAATTACGGAATTCGTGGGTGAAGAAACATACTTTTTAAAACCGGATCCGTTTATTACATTAACAAGTCCGTCAGATTCATTTGTCCCTATATCTGTTGGAGCATACAGTAATGCAACTGATGGAATATATATTAATTCAGGCAGGGGATATCCTACAAATATGACTGTGAAGCCGACATTTGTTGCTCCGGGAGTAAATGTGTTAGGTCCTTCACTTAACAATTCATACATAAGACTTTCGGGTACTAGTATTTCAGCCGGAATAACAGCAGGTGTAATGGCACAGTTCATGGAGTGGGGAATGGTCAGAGGAAATCGTGTTAATATGAATACAATAGAGATTAAGAATTATTTAATCAGAGGTGCGGGAAGAAAACAAGGAATATCATTTCCTAACAGAGAATGGGGATTTGGTATACTTGATGCATATAATAGTATTGATATAATTAGAACAACTTAGAATATAGAATGCGGTGTACGCGGAAATGAGGAGAAAATGCAGCAGAAGTATTATGCAGTCAGAGTTGGTAAAACTCCTGGAATATATTTAAACTGGGAAGATTGTAAAAAACAGACAGAAGGATACAAAGGCGCAAAATTCAAGAGTTTTCTGAATGCAGGTGATGCAGCAGACTTTGTAAATAATAAAGTTAACACGGGAATAGAAAATGATGAGGCAGGAAGACCGATAACAGATGAGTTTACGGCAGTTGCATATGTAGATGGCAGTTATAATGCTGATACAAAACAATTTTCTTATGGAGTTGTGATGTTTCACGATGGATGTGAAAAACATTTTTCAGAGTGTGTTGACAATAAGGAACTGGCTGAAATGAGAAATGTTGCCGGGGAGATTAAGGGAGCAGAAGCAGCTATGCGTTATGCGGCAGACAATAAAGTGAAAAAACTGGTAATCTATCATGATTATGAAGGGATAGCAAGCTGGTGTCTTGGACATTGGAAAACAAATAAGCAGGGAACGATTGCATATAAAGAATTTTATGATAAAATTAGTAGAGAAGTTAATGTTAGTTTTGTTAAAGTCAAGGGACATTCTAATGATGTATATAACGATTTGGCAGACAAACTGGCAAAGCAGGCAATATTCTAAACAATATCAAGAAAATATTATCTGCAAATATATAGGTAAGAGAAAGGAAATAAAAAATGAGCGTTTTAGCGGAGGCATTGAGTTTACAATTAACAAAGAAAGGTATTAAACACTCTATACATGGAGATAACAAAGAAGGAGTTATAATGATACAACAGCTTCCTGCATCGAAGATTACAGCGACTGTGCTATTTCTTACGGAAGATAAGACAAATTCAGTCTCGGTAAGATTTTATAATTTCTATAAGGTTGAAGATAATGATATTACAGGAAATCTTTATTTTCTGTTAAATAAGATTAATCAGCGTTACAGATGGGGAAAAGTTGTCCTAGATGGAAAGGACATAATGTTATCAATAGATTCTATCGTAACCCCGTTTAATATTGGCGATATCTGTGTACAGTTAACAATCTATGGAGCACAGATAGCAGATGAAACATATACGGCTCTTGAAAAACTGAAATACCAGTTATAATATAAAGAAATTGCCTTTTAAGTCACAGCATTAAGTTTGCAGACTTGAAAGGCAATTTTTATTATTGTATATTTCCGGAAGAATGATTATTGTTTGAACTGCTGTTAACTTTGAGAGTAATAGTTTTAGAATCACTTCGGCCTAATAAATCAGTAACATTAAATGTTATAGAATATGAGCCGGCAGTGTTTATATCATAACTACCTGAAATTGTTACGGAAGCTGTTATATCATTTCCACATGTATCTTTTGCGGTAATGGTTGATAACAGGTTAACATTTTGACCGACATTAATTGTAATATCTGCTGCCGTTATAACGGGGGCACATGAATTCCATGGATTAGCCGGGTCTGGGTCTGTCGGGTCCCAGCCTCTGTTAGGACTGTCCTCAGGTATTGTTATTACGGAAGGCTTTCTAAGAGGACCAGGAGAGGATTCATCATCATATACAACAACTGTAGTGCCATAAGGACAATTATCATATAACCACTTTGCATCAGCAACGGTAAGTCTGACACAGCCAAGAGATGCAGGAGAACCAAGCTTATTAAATTCTTCATATTCTAACTGATTCTTGTTAGCAGAATAACATGGAACTGAATGGAAAAGTATTCCGCCATAGAATCTTGTGGCATACTGGGAATGAGTTCCGTCAACCATCAAACGCCATGTATACCTTGAAGATGTATTAAAAGTTCCAAGTGGAGTATTATTGATATATTTTCCCGTAGAACATGCCATTGCTTTATATGGAACAGTGAAGTTTCCTTTAGAATCCTTAGTATATACGGTTACACAGTTCATAATCCTGTTGACCTTAACTAAATAAGGATAAGAATCGCTAGGAAGTGTTGTTTCTGTTTCCTCAGTGCTGTCTTCAGGTAATGTAAAATCCATATCTGACAAGGAGGAGGTTTCATCATTGATACCTGAAGAAGTTTCCCTGCTATTTAGTTCGCTAGAAGATGTAGTTTCAAAACCTGATATATATTCACCATTAGAAGCAATATTCGTTTTGTCTGATTTTTTTATAAATGAAATGACAATTATAACAGTAATAATTGCAATTGCAGATAAAATACCTGCTAAAATCAATTGTCGGTTTTCATATATATAATCTTTTGTTTTTTTAATTAAATTTTTAAAATTCATTATAATATCTTGTCCTTTTTATTGGGCATCGATTGA
>CAZQRO010000062.1:0-12210 GCA_964595785.1 uncultured Eubacterium sp. | reverse complement strand
TCTCTTAGGATTATAGTAATCTAACAATCTGCATACAACATCAGCCTTGCTCTTTCCGTTAACCTCATAATAGTACTGTTTAACTAAAGGAATAGTTAACTCTTTTCTTGTTATCTTAATAAGTTTAGCATCTTTCTGATACTCGTTAGTAATATCCATAATTGCCTTAGGCATTGTTGCAGAAAAAAGTGCTGTCTGATGTTCTTCAGGAATTCCCTTTAAAATAGTTTCAATATCTTCTCTGAATCCCATATTAAGCATCTCATCGGCTTCATCAAGAACCATGGTTTTTAAATTGTCCATTTTCAGAGTATGACGTCTCATATGATCCATAACTCTTCCAGGTGTACCGATTATTATCTGTACTCCCGCCTTTAACGATCTTATCTGTGTATTAATATCCTGTCCTCCATAAATTGGCAGAATCTTAATTCCATGTGTAAATTTGGCGAGTTTTCTCAATTCTTCTGCTGCCTGAATTGCCAATTCCCTCGTTGGACATAAAACAATTGCCTGAACATGCTTATCTTCAATATCAATATTCTGAATTAAAGGAATACCAAATGCCGCAGTCTTACCTGTTCCTGTCTGTGCCTGTCCTATGATATCATTTCCTTCTAATAATAATGGAATAGCCTGTGCCTGAATAGGTGTCATCACCTCAAATCCCATTTCTTTTATACCTTTTAGAAGCCTATTATCAATTTTTGAATCTTCATATCTCATTTCTACTGTCTCTGTAATACTGTTATTTGTTTCGCTCATTCTTCCTCTTTCTACCGTCTATGCGGCTCTTTACTTATAAATAGTTGTTCTGTTCTTGCCGAATCCTTTGGCATATTCTTCTCAAATAGTTTACCGATAAGAACAATAATCATATTCAATGTTGAAGGAACTATCAGATACTTAAGCATATACGCTTTTCTATCCATTAATATTATTCCATATTTATCCGATACAAAATACATTGCACTTTCTATAATAAATATATATAACTATAATATTGCATACCTTTAACAGGAGTTTTCTCCACCTCTCATATACTTTCCTGTAATTATATGCAGCTTTTTTCATAGTAGCACCATTCCTCAATAAATAAAATTGCTTTTCTATTGTACTCGTTTATTCTGTTATTTTCAAGATAAATTGACATTAGTTTTATAAATTGTTATAATCGCATAAGATATTTACTATCTCAATAACTAAGGAGAATGACTTATAATGAGAGATTTAACAATAGGATTTATCGGTCTTGGACTGATTGGAGGTTCAATTGCCAAAGGAATCAAGCGCATACACTCTAATCATACAATAATTGCTTATAATCGAAGTGAGAATGCCAGAACTGCGTCTGTTAATGACAAAACCGCAGATATTGCAACAGATAAAATAGATGAAACTTTTTCTGATTGTGATTATATTTTCTTATGCACTCCTGTCGAACACAACATAACATACTTAGATTTACTTAAAAATATTATTAAGGATGATTGTATTATAACCGATGTAGGAAGTGTTAAGGGCAATATACATAAAGCCATTGAGAATAAATTACTGACTAAGAATTTTATAGGCGGACATCCTATGGCTGGTTCTGAGAAAACAGGCTATGAAAATTCTTACAGTTACCTTTTAGAAAATGCTTACTATGCCATTACGCCTACTAAGGATACTCCAAAAGACAAAATAAGTGAATTTCACGAACTGGTTAAATCTATTGGTGCCATTCCTGTTGTGCTTAATTATAAAGAACACGATTATGCAGTAGCAGCGATTAGTCATGTTCCACATCTCATTGCCGCAAGTCTGGTTAATCTGGTTGAGGACAATGATTCTGAAGCAGAGACTATGAAACTTCTTGCTGCCGGGGGATTTAAGGATATTACAAGAATTGCTTCTTCGTCTCCTGATATGTGGCAACAGATTTGTTCCTCTAATGGTGAAAATATTGTATCTTTAATCGATACATATATCTCTTCACTTACGGAAATTAAGAATGCAGTGTCAGCACACAACTCTGATTATGTATATGATTTATTTATGAAGAGCCGTGAATACCGCAATTCTTTCTCTGATAACAGACGCGGTCCCATCAACAAAGTATATGATATTTATTGTGACATCATTGACGAATCAGGTGCTATTTCAATCATAGCAACTATACTCGCACAAAATAACATAAGTATTAAAAATATTGGAATTATTCACAATCGTGAGTTTGAAGATGGCGTTCTTAGAATTGAGTTCTATAATCAGAATTCTGTTGATAATGCAGATGTAATGTTAAAAAAATATAACTATAAAACATATATTCACAAATAGAATCCGTATTTCAAGTATTAATTTTCTTATATCAAAATATATTTCTATCAAAAAACCAATCGTACTCAATTTGATACATCCATTTTCTACTTGACAAGGAATGTATCAATTAAAACGATTGGTTTCTTTGATAGGATTTATTAGTTCTCCATTTCACTTACCATTTCATATATCTGAATCTTCAACTGGTCAGAAGGCATTATTCCAATAAATCTGCATCCGTATAATGTCTTCTCTTCTCCATAATTCTCCATACGTACAATTTCAATTACTGTCTGAAATTTCTCCTTTGTCCATAACAGTACTGTTGTATCATAGTATGTATTGAGTTCTAATTTTTCTGAACTCTGAAATGCCAATCCATCTTTTGATAAATTAACAACCTCAACTTCAAATGCTTCTTTGTTTAAATTATCAACTTTTCCTTTGTTCCTTACAGAATTCAATTGGATACTTACATCTATATCCATCCTGTTAGCTCTTCTTCTTTCCTGTGTCATTATATCACCATGCTTTTTTTAATACTGAAAAACCCAGCATATCTTTAAGTGAATGAATAAATTTCAAAAGCATTTTCTCCTCACAATATATTTTCATTCAACTCATATTCCATAACTGCATAATATAACTGCCTGTAATTTTAGTTTATAAACATCGCATCTCCAAAACTGAAAAATCTATATTTTTCATTAACAGCTTCCTTGTATGCATTCATAATATTATCTTTCCCTGCAAGTGCCGAAACGAGCATAAGTAATGTGGATTCCGGCAAATGAAAGTTCGTAATCAATGCATCAATTGCCTTAAATTTATATCCCGGATAAATGAATATATCTGTTTCTTTACTCATTGGATGAATTACTCCATTTTCATCTGTAGCCGATTCTAAGGTTCTGCAGCTGGTAGTTCCAACGGAAATAATTCTTCCTCCATTCTTCTTAGTTTCATTTATCTTATCTGCTGCTTCCTTTTCTACAATAAAAAATTCAGAATGCATATGATGTTCTAATACATTTTCAACCTTAACAGGTCTGAACGTTCCAAGCCCCACATGCAGTGTAACCCTTGCAATAATTACACCCTTTTCCTGTATATTCTTAAGAAGTTCTTCGGTGAAATGCAGACCTGCCGTCGGTGCTGCTGCTGAACCTTCATGTTTAGCGTAAACCGTCTGATATCTGTTCTTATCAGCAAGTTTGTGTGTAATATATGGAGGAAGAGGCATCTCACCAAGTTTATCAAGTATTTCTTCAAAAATACCTTCATAGGTAAACTTAATCAAACGATTACCTTCTTCAACCACATCTATTATCTCTCCTGTTAACATACCATCTCCAAAAGAAATCTTACAGCCCGAACGTGCTTTCTTACCGGGTTTAACAAGTACCTCCCATATATCATTTTCTTTTCTCTTAAGCAAAAGAACCTCTATATGTGCGTCTGTACCAATCTTTATTCCTATAAGTCTTGCCGGGATAACTTTTGTATCATTAATAACAAGACAATCACCCGGATTAAGATAATCAATTATATCACTAAATATTTTATGTTCAATTACTCCTGTTTCCTTATTAAGTAACATTAATCTTGAAGCTTCCCTGTTAGTTAACGGATCCTGTGCAATAAGTTCCTTTGGTAAATCATAATTAAAATCAGATAACTTCATTTCATTCTTATTCATAATATCTCTCAATCTCTTACTTTTTAATAACAAAAATTATATCATCTATAATACTTTATGTCCAGATGATTTATTTTGTATGATAATGTCAAAAATAATCTTTATCCCTAATTATTTTTGTGGTCAACATATTTAACTACATATTCTTCTAAAGTTTCTATACTTTCATCATGCATTGTCTGTGCTATCTCTTTACCAACATATGTAATATGCCATGGCTCAAATATATATCCCGTTACATCTGTCTGGTTATCCTTATATCTTACAATAAAACCATATTTATAGCAGTTCTCATAGACCCATCCCGCCTCGTCACTGCCTTCAAATACATTAAGATTATTAACAACCTGGCTGATATCTAATGCCCTGCCTGTATGATGTTCACTATATCCAGGCCTTGAGCTGTAAGTATCAACTTCTTCTTTACTGTCATTTTTCAAGTAATAATTATAAAGATTCTCCTGATAATCAATACTTCGGTATGAGGATACAATATATATCTTCATTCCCAATTCTTCCATATCATCTATCATGTCATGATAAGCATCAGTTGTAGCCTGTGTTGCCACATATTTACCTTCTATTGTTACTAATTTTTTTGGTTCGAACTCTTCTGATACCTTGTTGTACTTATTGACAAGAAGTGGTGAAGAACTTTCTTTATCAACAGTTGTTGTATATGATTCATCATAAAATTTCTGATCCAAGTTAGCATCTACTCTCCATACCACATCTTCTAAAGACATGTCCGAATGTGATTTAGCATATGTATCATATCTTTTATATTTATCCTTATCTGCATAATAAATATTCTCATATACATCTTTATTCTCGTTAATGGCAGTACCTTTTAATCTTTCCTCAAAATCTCTGCCTGAAACCTGTTCAATACCCGCTACTGCAAAAAACAATGCAAACACGGTAATTACCAATGTCTCTGCTTCGAATGACAGATATGTTATCTTCTTTTTTCTTTTTTTAATAATGCATTTCTTTCTTAATTCAGGAATTACTTCATTTATAATTATGCTAAACACAAATCCTACCAAAACGCCAAAAAGTGAAAATAGTATATTCATAAAATTCACTTTTCCACAATGGATAAACTGTAATAACGTTATAAATATATTTACACAGATTATATAAAGAATATCCATCAGAAAATATTTAAATCTTCTGTATATTATTGGCATTAATAATCCTATAGGAATATAGAATAAAACCAATTTCATCAGACCAATTCCATTTTCTATTACATTATCATGAAAATATTCAATTAAAAAGACTATGTAACATGAAAATCCAACTGAAAGGCACATATGCAGCCAGTTTACTTCAATTTCATTCTCATAACACTTTAAAAATGTCACAAGATGAATAGCCACAACAGCCAGTATTCCTAATATGTAGTATAACATTTATTTCACCTATGTTTCTTTCCTTTAATCTCAAAGTCACCATTTTTATGAATCTTAAGAAGCGTTGCACCCTTATGTTCTGACAGATTCTTTGCATATAACAGACAGTCTATTGCCTGACCATATGTCAATCGTACACCTTTATAGTTTACCGAAAAATCATTTAAATGATCATGTCCGCAATACAATCCTTTTGTACATCCGAGTTGTAATACTTTATCAAAAAGATTAGAATCTATTTTAGAACAGCTTATTGATTCATCCCGGCTTCCATAACAGTATTCAGCCGATTTATCTGCGTTAATTACTGCATTCCATGCCTCATTATATTCCCTGAGCGGAATGTGAAAAAACACATGTGACGGCACTTTTCTGCCTTCCTCATCATTAATTCTTAAAGTCTCTTTTTCATACCATTCCACCTGGTCATTATGAATATAGTCATAAGTCTTCTTCTGGTCGGTCTTGATATATTCATTAGAATCAAGCATAAATATTACCGAATTAAGTTTTCCGCTTTTATTTCTCAATTTAACAGTATAATTTGAAAAACCTGTTATTCCTTCCGTCTCTTCATTAGATACCATCACTGAATGTTCCCTGCCTGATATAAAATCTGCAAGTACTCTTCTCTTATAAGCAGCTCTTCCGTCTGCATCATGATTACCAAATGTAATCGCATATGGTATTTCGATATTCTCTAACATGTCTGTTACAATTCTAAAGCAGTTCAGGTTATTTCTTGAAAAAGAAATATGTGCCTTTGCACATGCAACATCACCTGTTATCACAATAAGATCCGGCTTTGTGCTTACAATAGCTCTATACATAATTCCCAGCGCCTGCATATCCTCATGTCTCGAAAGATATCCTCCGCCAATATGAATATCTGTTAACTGAAGTACTCTAAAAGGCTTATTATCAGTTTTATTTATAGAATAATAGCCATCTTTCTCTATTGAAAAAGTTGAATTAACCTTAATTTTTCCAAACTTACTTACATATTCATCAACAAATCTGCTTCCTCTATAGATATTACTAATAAACGTATATGCACTTCCTGCCAAAACTGAAAAACTCAGCAAACCAAAAATAGGTTTCTTTTTATTCATTATATACCTCCATTATCGTATCACGTATTTCATTATACATATTGCAAAACTTTCTCATATCACAATCTATGTTATCATAGTCCTTATTTCGTAATTTTTCAACAATATTACTGCAAACAATTTGTAAATTTTTCATGGCAAGATTTGACAGCACACCTTTTAAAGTATGTGCTGTCAAAAAAACCTTGCCATAATCCTGTCTTTTCATACTATCACAGAAATCTTCATAGTTCTTATCTGAAAGAAATGCAATTAAAACATGATTCACTATTTTCTCATCATAACCCATGTTCTCCATTAATTCCTCCATATCAATTCCTGCTCTGGCAAGAATTTCATATTTATTGTGCATTAGATATCCAACCCTCTTTTTTCGATTTATTTGTAATTATTTTCAAATATTATTTTTTACCAATACCTTTTCTATTTCACATACATACATTGTATGATAATCATTTTCAGGGTACCATTTGTCATGAATAGTTTTCTCAACTAAAAATTTTTCATCCATTTCCTGCGCATATAGCTTCTTAACTATTAATACCTGTTCAGCTTCTTTAAAATACGGCGTCTCACCATCAAATACCGTAGTAAGACCTGCTTTTTTAATCTTATCCTCATCTCTTCCTGAAACTGTTCCCATATAATTTAAAGTCTTTCTATGAGATTCATCATAAAAAGAAAGTGACATTGTTAATGACTTATCAATAAATTCCTTCGTATATCTCTGTGGTCTGATAAACACAAATGCAACAGGCTTACCCCACATAATACCGATTCCGCCCCATGAAGCAGTCATTGAATTAACATTTTCGCCATTCGAAGCTGTTACTAACATCCACTTTTTACCAATCATGTCAAATGCATTATCTTTTATCTGATCTGTACTAATCTCTCTAAAATCCATATTTTCCTCCATACTATTTACAACATATTTTTAAAATTATCTATGATATTATATCACATTTCCATAAAAAAGTTATTGTAATATTACAAAAAACTCTGACAGTTTTCTGACAGAGTTTCTTATTTGTTTTATAGGATTCGGATGGCAAAAGGTGTATTTTCAAAAATATTTCGCACTTTATTATGCTCTTAATTCAATTCCCATTTCACCTAAAGCCCTAAGTATCTTATCCATTATTTCCTGAACTTCATTATCTGCTAAAGTTCTGTCTTTTGCTCTGAAGGTAATTGAGTAAGCAACTGATTTATAACCTGATTTAATCTGTGAACCTTCATAAATATCAAAAAGTTTGTAACTCTCTAAGAGTTTTCCACCTTTCTTTCTAATCACTTCTTCCACCTGACCAACTAAGATATTCTTTGACATAACCATACTGATATCTCTTGTCATTGCGGGGTATTTAGCAATTCCTTCATACTTTCTTTCAAATGTTGTCTGTTCATAAATAGCCGGCATATCAATTACTGCCACATATGCTCTTTCACCTATAGCATAATTATCTGCTGCCTGCGGATGAACTTCGCCAAGATATCCAATTACCGTATCTTTATAAATAATGTTTGCCTGACGTCCCGGATGAAGAAATGGTTTATCTGCATCTTTGTCATATTTAACTAAATCATTCATTCCCACTTTTTCAAGAAATTCTTCAACAACACCTTTCATTGTGAAGAAGTCACCATCTCCATACATTCCAAGTGTGAACTGCATTCTCTCCTCCGGGAGTTCTGTTACAGGAACTTCCTTAGGAATATAAATATTACCTAATTCATACAATTTAACTGCTTTATTTCTTCTATTATAGTTAGTAGAAAGTGATGTTAACATTCCATTCAAAGAAGTGGTTCTCATAATACTGAAATCCTCACCAAGCGGATTTGAAATTGCAACCGTTTTTCTCATATTGCTGTCTTGCGGTATTAATAACTTATCAAATACCTTCGGGCTCTCAAATGAATATGTCATACCCTGACTGAATCCGCAGAATTCAGCTATATCTCTTGCTATTGCTTCAATTCTTAATTTATAAGATAATTTTCCTGTTGTTGCCTCACCATTTGGAAGGGTAGATGGTATCTTATCGTATCCATAGAATCTTGCAACTTCTTCTGCTAAATCTGCCATACAATGAATGTCCTGTCTGAATGTCGGAGCAATAATTTCATTTGCTGCTTCATCATATGCTAATTCGATTTTTTCAAAATACTTAAGCATTTCTTCTTTACTAATATCCGTTCCAAGTAATTTATTAATTCTATCAGGCTCAAATTTAACTCTTGAAGGTTCGTTGACATCATCATATATATCAACCACGCCGCCTACGACTTCACCTGCACCTAATTCATCTATTAACTGGCATGCTCTGTTTATTGCATCAATTGCATTATTGGGGTCAAGACCCTTTTCAAATTTACCGGATGCATCTGTTCTAAGTCCTACTCGCTTTGATGAAAGTCTGATATTTGTTCCATCAAAACATGCTGCCTCAAAAAGCATATCTTTTACATCATCTGTAATCATGGAATTCTCTCCGCCCATAATTCCTGCAATGCCAATAGCCTTATCAGCATCATTTATCATAAGAATATTATTATCAAGTTTTCTTTCCTGTCCATCAAGTGTAGCGAATGTATCGCCATCATTTGCACGTTTTACAACTATTTTAGAACCGGCAATTGTATCTAAATCATATGCATGCATAGGCTGGCCAAACTCTTCCATAACATAGTTTGTAATATCCACAAGATTGTTAATCGGTCTGATTCCACATGCCGCAAGACGTCTCTGCATCCATTCCGGCGAAGGGGCAATCTTTACATTCTTAACAACTCTTGCACAGTATCTTCTGCATAAATCTTTATCTTCTACTTCGACTTTAATGTATTTATTTACATCATCATCATTTTCTCTTACCTCTACAACTAGTGGTACAAATTCTGTTCTGAATGTTGCTGCGGCTTCTCTGGCTATACCAATTACACTATAACAGTCAACTCTGTTTGATGTGATTTCATATTCAAATACCGAATCATGTAAACCAAGCAATTCAACAGCATCACTTCCCACAACGGCATCATCTTTTAAAATATAGATTCCGTTTTCCGGTGCATCAGGATACATATCTTTTGTTGAGCCAAGTTCCTCAATTGAACACATCATACCGTTTGATTCAATGCCTCTTAATTTGCCTTTTTTAATTTTGATTCCTCCAGGTGTCTTACTTCCGTCATGACCTCCTGCAACTCTGCCTCCGTCAAGTACCACAGGAACTTTCTGTCCAACTTCCACATTTGGAGCTCCTGTAACTATCTGTGTTACTTCCGAACCAATATTTACCTGGCAGATAACAAGTTTATCCGCATCAGGATGTCTCTCTATTTTCTCAATCTGTCCAACAACTATTTTATCTAAATCTGAGTCTAATTCTTCAAAGCCTTCAACTTTTGTTCCTGTTAATGTCATTGCATCAGTATATTCCTGTGATGTAACATCAAGTTCCGGAACATAGGCTTTAATCCATGATAAAGGTGTATTCATTTTTATTCCCATGCATATCGCAAATATGACTGCGATACTGCCCCAAACCTAAGTTGAAAGAAAGGGCAGCAGCATTTTCCTTTCCTTAAATTTAAATTTCTTTCAACCCTGTCTCCATGCTAAAGCATTTTTTTGCAAATATTAGAACTGCTTTAAGAAACGTGTATCATTTTCGTATAGTAATCTCATATCATCAATTTCATACTTAAGTAATGCAATTCTTTCAAGTCCTACGCCGAATGCAAATCCTGTGTGCTCTTCCGGATCAATTCCACTCATTTTAAGTACATTTGGATGAACCATTCCACAACCTAGAATTTCTATCCAACCGGAACCCTTACACATTCTACAGCCTTTTCCACCGCATTTGAAACATGTAACATCAACTTCTGCACTTGGTTCTGTGAACGGAAAATGATGTGGTCTGAATTTGACTTTTGTGTTTTCACCAAATAATTCTTTTGCAAATTCTGCTAATGTTCCTTTTAAATCTGCAAATGTAACATTTTTATCTATTACTAAACCTTCTATCTGATGAAATGATGGCGAATGTGTTGCATCTACTTCGTCTGCTCTGAAAACTCTGCCCGGTGCAATCATTCTGATAGGTAATTTTCCCTGTTCCATGACTCTTGCCTGAACAGGAGATGTCTGTGTTCTAAGAACAATTTCATCATTAATATAGAATGTGTCCTGTTCATCTTTCGCAGGGTGGTTAGCCGGAATATTAAGTGCTTCGAAATTGTAGTAATCATATTCAACTTCAGGTCCTTCTACAACTTCATAACCCATGCCTACAAATATTCTCTCAACTTCTTCAAGAGCAATTGTATTAGGATGCCTGTGTCCGACACTATTCTTCTTAGCCGGTAAAGTTACATCAATAACTTCCTCTGCAAGTTGTTTTTCTCTTGCTTCTTTAGCAAGACTATTCTTCATCTCTTCAAGTTTTTCTTCAATTGCTTTTCTCGTATCATTTACAAACTGTCCTACCTTAGGACGTTCTTCTGCCACAACATCTTTCATTCCTTTAAGAACTTCTGTTAATTCACCTTTTTTACCTAAATACGCTACTCTTATTTCATTTAATTTATCAAGAGTACCTGATTCAGATATCTTCACTAATGCCTCTTCCTTGATTTTGTCTAATTTTTCTTTCATCGTTAGACTTCCTTTCTATATTTTTAATCTGATTCTGATTACAATCACGCAGCCATTTATTGAATTGACACCATCAAAAAATCCCAATCAGAAATCTCTGATTGGGACGAATATATTCCGCGGTACCACCCATATTTCTGTTGATAACTTAATACCAACAGACTCTCTAATGATTAACGCTCACCAACGTCATCTCCTACTTTCATTTCAAAGATGAAGCTCCAGTGTGAAATTCAATATCTACAGAACTTAAACCGCTTCCAGCCGATGACGATTATTCTCTATAAATTCATACAATAGAAATCTACTATGCACCTTCATTGCTATATATGTGACGAATTATTCCGTCAATAAACTAAAATCAATTTTAGCACAATGAAAGTTCTGTGTCAATAACCCTTGAAAATTAATTACAACATTAATGTAAAAAATGTAAAATCTTTCTTATTCAAATAATTAGAATACTTAATTAATAATATATTTATCGATTAATTACTTAACTATTAAAATACTTAATGACTAATTATTTAATATTTAATTATTTTGCCTGAATATATCCCTGTGCCTTAAGAAGTTCTGCGCAAAGTACTGCTCCACCTGCTGCACCTCTTACTGTGTTGTGTGATAATCCAACAAATTTGTAATCATATAAAGTATCTTCTCTAAGACGGCCAACTGAAACTCCCATTCCATTTTCATAATTAACATCCATGCTGACCTGTGGTCTGTTATCTTCTTCAAGATACTGAATAAACTGCTTTGGAGCACTTGGAAGGTTTAATTCCTGTGGAAGTCCGCTAAAGTTAACCAATTTCTCAATTAACTGTTCTTTAGTAGGCTTTTTCTTAAATTTAACAAATACAGCGGCTGTATGCCCATTAAGTACAGGAACTCTGATACACTGTGTTGTAATAACCATTGATTCAGCTTTCTTAATAACACCATCTTCAACCTTGCCCCAGAGTCTTAATGGTTCCTGCTCACTCTTTTCTTCTTCTCCACCGATAAATG
>CAZQRO010000061.1:6236-12347 GCA_964595785.1 uncultured Eubacterium sp. | reverse complement strand
CGAGAGTGAGGGCAAGGATGGTAAGGGCATATTCCCAGCAGCAGTTAATTTCTCTACGGATTTACATTCAATGGGACAGTTTATTCAGGATGGTTCAAGAATAATGTTTGAGACAGTTATCAATGTTGAAACACCTAAATGTTCATTTGAAATAGAGGAAGAACCTGTTGATTTAGATGGTTTAAATTACCTTGCAGGTAAGACGGTTGATTTCATTAATAAGAGTGCAATGAATGGAACAATTCTTGCTCATACAGATGGTAATGTACCTAATCTTATGGTAACAGTTCCTGAGCAGAACGAATTTTATTTAGGTCAGTTATTCTACTTCTTTGAATTTGCATGTGGAGTTAGTGGATATATTTCAGGTGTTAACCCATTTGACCAGCCGGGTGTTGAAAGTTATAAGAAGAATATGTTTGCTTTACTTGGCAGACCGGGTTACGAGAAAGAAAGAGAAGAATTACTCAAGAGATTATAGTTAATCATTAATTTATATTATGTATTTTAATAATCCCTTCTAATATGCAAATGTGTAAATAGAGGGGGTTATTTTTCGGTTAAATATTAAGTAATGGTTGTTCAGAATGGCATTATGGTGTTGATAAATAAAATTTCATATATAAAAAAGAACGAAGAATAGCGTTCAAAGAAGGCAAGGGTGAAAGAAAAAAAACAGAAAGGAAAAATGACAAACACAAATCTTTTACCCATTGTGTTTGCGTCTTTCAGATTCAGGCAAGCCTGCAAATGAAAGACTTGGTACAAATTATGAATTACTTAATTCCATTCCTTATTGGTTTTCCGTTGGTAGCAGCAATAGTGTTATCCTTTATCAAAAACGGTAAGGTAAGAGGAGTGGTAGTTTACACCAGTGTAACAATTATGATAGCAACAGTTATGACGATGCTTGGAATGTTTATTAAACATGGCAGCACATACTATTTGTATAACTCTACGGAAATCGTGGATATGGTTATGCTTGTAGTGGAGATAGCTTTAATGTTTGTTATCATATACCTGAGTTGTAAATATCACAAAGTGCCGGTCTGCCTATTATCAATAGTACAGACTGCTTTAGTTTTCTGGGTGGAGGTATTCGGTCCGGAAACAGAAGAAATATCACATATATTGATAGATAAATTCTCAATATTAATGTGTATAATCGTATCGGTTGTGGGTGGTTTGATATGTGTGTATGCAGTTGGATATATGCATGGATTTCACAAACACCACAAGGAATTTAAAGACAGAAGACCTTTCTTCTTCTTTATTCTGTTCGTATTCTTAGGAGCGATGTTTGGTCTTGTACTCTCTAACAACCTTTTATGGCTGGATTTCTTCTGGGAAGTTACAAGTTTATCTTCATTCCTTCTTATCGGGTATACGAAGACAGAAGAAGCCGTTAATAATTCCTTCAGGGCTTTATGGATGAATTTACTTGGAGGATTGGCATTTGCAATTGCCATAGTTTATATGGTGGTAAAATTTGAAGTGGTGGATTTAAATGCGGTTATCACTTTGGGAATCATTAAGCAGAGCGGAATAGTTCTCCCTGTGGCACTGTTAGCATTTGCAGGACTTACAAAGTCTGCTCAGATGCCGTTTTCAACATGGTTACTTGGAGCGATGGTAGCACCGACACCGACTTCTGCATTATTACATAGCGCAACAATGGTTAAGGCAGGGGTATATCTGTTACTTAGATTAGGACCTGCAATGAATGGAAATCAGGCTGGAACACTAGTCGCATTTATAGGTGGATTTACATTCCTTATGGCTTCGATGTTAGCCATTTCACAAAGTGATGCAAAGAAAGTATTGGCATATTCCACAATATCTAACTTAGGACTTATAACAGCCTGCGCAGGTGCAGGAAGAATGGAGACTATCTGGGCAGGAATCTTCCTTATGATATTCCATGCTGTATCGAAGTCGATGATGTTTCAGGATGTGGGAGCCGTAGAAAACTCTATGGGAAGCAGAAATATTGAGGATATGGATAATCTTGTAATCAAACTACCAAGACTTGCCTACATAATGATGATTGGTATTGCAGGAATGTTCCTTGCACCATTTGGTATGCTTATATCTAAATGGGCAGCACTTAAAGCATTTGTAGATGTATCTAATACATTTCTTGTATTATTTATAGCATTTGGCAGTGCAACAACAATGTTCTATTGGATGAAATGGTTTGGTAAATTGTTAGGTCTTGGAAATGTAGCACCAATTAAAGATATAACTAAACCAAACGAAATAGTATCGCTTTATGCACATGCGGTCATGATGATTGTTTTATGTCTGTCATTTCCTATTTTATCGAAGAAAGTAGTGGAACCGATGTTATCAGATTTAATGTTCTTTGATACTAAGTCTGTGCTTGGTGCAGGCAACTTTTATGTAATGATAGTTATGTTAATTTCGGTATTTGTATTTCCGGCAGTTATGATGATTGTGAGTAAGAAGATTAAGAAGACTTATGTCATCTCCTATATGGGAGGTGCCAATGCAGGTGATAATAAGAACTTTATCAATTCATATGGTGGCGAAACACAACTTTATATGTCAAACTGGTATATGGAAAGTCTGTTTGGAGAAAAGAAGATACTTAATATCAGTCTTGGAATTGCAGCGGTAGTACTTATAGTATTATTATGTGTGATAATAGGAGGTGCAATCTAATGGATATTTGCAGAATGATTATTATGGTTGCATTCGTGTTGCTTGCACCATTTGTGGGCGGATTATTAGATGGCATCGACAGAAAAGTTTCTGCAAGAATGCAGGGAAGGCGTGGCCCATCTGTATTACAGCCATTTTATGATGTAGCTAAATTATTTACCAAGCAGATTTTAGTGGTTAACGGTGCCCAGTATTTTATGGTCATCAGTTATCTGTTTTTTGTAATATTTTCAGGAACATTATTTTTCGGTGGATTTGATATACTGCTTTGTTTCTTTGCCTTGACAACAGCAGCAATGTTTCTTGTGTTAGCAGCCTGTTCAACGCATTCTCCTTTTGGTTCAATGGGTTCTCAGCGAGAGCTGTTGCAAATGATGGCATATGAACCAATGGTATTACTTACGGCAGTAGGTTTCTATCTTGCGACAGATACTTTTAATGTAAGTGAAATAGTTAAGTCTGGTATCTCTCCTATAGTAAAATTACCGGGCTTCTTTATTGGATTTGTATTTATTTTATCTATTAAAATGCGAAAATCACCGTTTGACTTAAGTACAGCGCACCATGCCCATCAGGAAATGGTAAAAGGTATTACAACAGAAATGGTAGGAGGTCTGTATGCGGCAGTTGAGATTGCAGAATGGTATGAAAATGTATTTTTGCTTGGTGTTGTAGGATTATTCTTTATGAACAGTAATGCGTTAAGCATTTTACTTGCAGTGGGAATGTGTCTTCTTGTATTCTTCATTGAAATATTTATAGACAATGTAAGTGCGAGGTTTAAATGGGATAAAGTTCTTGGATGGGCGTGGGGAGTTACTCTTCTCACAGGGGGTATTAATCTTCTTATCCTTGAACTTATTGCGTAAGAAAGGACGGTATGAGAAATGGTTAAAGTGTCAAAATCTCCATGGATATTGCACTATGACGGTTCTAGTTGTAATGGCTGTGACATAGAAGTACTTGCAAGCCTTACACCTGTCTATGATGCAGAAAGATTCGGAATTGTGAATACAGGTAATCCTCTTCATGCAGATATTCTTCTTATTACAGGAGGGATAAACAGCCAGAATGAAGAGGTTGTTAAGCAGATATACAGCCAGATGCCTGAACCGAAGGTAGTGGTTGCCATTGGTGCATGTGCTTGTACGGGCGGTGTTTTTAAAGAATGTTATAATATTAAAGGCGGTGTGGATACTACAATTCCTGTAGATATATATGTAGCGGGATGTGCAGCAAGACCTGAATCTATTATAGATGGAATAGTTAAAGCGGTAGGTTTATTCCAGAAGAAATACGAAGAATTCAATGCAAATAAAAAAAAGAAAGCTGAATAAGAAAGGGTGAATGAAATTGGCAGATAAAGGTTCAGTTGTTGAAACTATAGCAATTGGAGAATTACTTCCAAAGGTTATAGAGAAGAAAGTAGCTCTTTGGAGACTTGTTCAGATATGTTCAGTTTATTTAAAGGATTCGGACACATATGAACTAAGTTATTCGTTTACAAATGAGGATTATGAATTTATTACATACAGACTTGTAATCAGAAGCGATGTAGAGATACCGAGTATCACACAGATATATAGAGCCGCCTTTTTATATGAAAATGAGATGAGTGAGTTATTCGGTGTAAAGATTAAGATAATTGCAAAGGATTATCATGATAAATTATACAGAATAAATGAGGAAACGCCATTTAAGAACAAGGAGGCAGAGTAGTATGGGTAACAGAAGTATAGTACCATTTGGACCACAACATCCGGTTCTTCCGGAACCTATCCATCTCGACTTGGTTCTTGAAGATGAAATGGTAGTTGAAGCGGTACCTTCTGTGGGATATGTCCACAGAGGATTAGAGAAATTAGTTGAGAAAAAAGATTTTAATGAATATGTTTATATTGCAGAGCGAATCTGTGGCATATGCAGTTTCATGCATGGTATGGGATATTGCGAAACTGTTGAACACATTATGGGTGTGGAGATACCTGACAGGGCAAAATATCTTAGAACTATTTGGAGTGAAATGTCTAGAATGCATAGCCATATGTTATGGCTTGGACTGCTTGCAGATGCCTTCGGTTTTGAAAGTCTGTTTATGCAGAGCTGGAGAATGAGGGAGAAGATTCTTGATATGTTTGAAGAATCTACAGGTGGACGTGTTATTTTCTCGGTTAATAAAATTGGTGGTGTATTAAAGGATATGCCTGCTGAAATGCTTAAAAGTTTTCTTGACACAATGGGTGAAATGGAAGCAGAACTCAGAAAATTAACAAATACGTTTTTAACTGATTATAGCGTTAACACAAGACTTCAGGGTGTTGGTGTGCTATCTAAGATAGATGCCATTAAGTTAGGGGCAGTCGGACCAATGATGCGCGCCAGCGGAATAAGTATGGATACCAGAAAAACAGGATATTCAGCTTATGGTGAAATTGATTTTGATATTATTACAAGTGATGCCTGTGACTGCTATGCCAGAACTAAAGTAAGAATCGAAGAGATATTCCAGTCCATTGATATTATAAGACAGGCGGTATCTAAGATTCCTACAGGAGATATTATTGTGCCTGTTAAAGGTAATCCGAATGGTGAGTATTTCATGAGAGTTGAACAGCCAAGAGGAGAGGCTATATATTATACAAAGGCAAACGGAACTAAGTTTTTAGACAGAATGAGAGTAAGAACACCGACCTTTGCTAATCTTCCTTCGATGCTTGAGACACTTAAGGGAGCGCAGTTTGCAGATGTTCCGATTCTTATTCTTACAATTGATCCATGTATCAGTTGTACAGAACGATAGGAGGTAAGAATAGATGGCTAAATTTATGAATTTTGCGGGAACTGTTCTTAAGAATCTCGTATCGAAACCGGTAACTACAAGTTATCCTGCTACACCAAGAGAATATCCTGAGAGAACAAGAGGACATGTGGTAATCAATATAGAAGACTGCATTATGTGTGGAATGTGTCAGAGAAACTGTCCGCCAAATGCCATAACAGTAGACAGAGCAGCGGGTACTTGGAAAATACAGCGTTTTGACTGTGTTCAGTGTGGCTACTGCGTGGTGAATTGTCCTAAAAAATGCTTAAGTATTGTACCGGGATATCCTGAACCGGGAGATATGAAGAAAGAGGATACATATACAAAACCTGCCCCGGAAAAAAAGGAAGCACCTTCATTTCCGCCGGATGCATTACCTTATGCTGATGAAGAGAAATGTGTATATTGTACATTGTGTGCAAAAAAATGTCCGGCAGGTGCATTAGAAGTGGACAGAACAGAAAAAATGTGGAAAGTTGATAAATCTAAATGCGCACACTGTGGATTATGTGCTGAAAATTGTCCTAAAAAGTGTATAGAAATGAAATAAATATAATAGTTGTGAATTCATTTATTATAATTGCAGACATTTGTATATTAGTAAG
>CAZQRO010000061.1:0-6136 GCA_964595785.1 uncultured Eubacterium sp. | reverse complement strand
ATTAGTAAGCTATATAGAATGGAGTGTGACATGAAGCATTTTATTTCTAAAAAAATTCGTGTATATGGAATGGTTCAGGGCATTGGTTACAGACCTTTTGTAAAACGTCTTGCAGAAGAAAATGGCATCTGCGGAAATGTAATGAATTGCGGTGGAAGTGTAACCATTAATGCTGTCGGTGATAGAGAGGCTATGGATAGATTTATGCATAGCCTTATTAGTAATGCTCCAAATGGTGCGAGAGTAGACAAAGTTACCTATGAAGTTACGGATAATACAGCTGCACACAATGAATTCTCTATTATATCTAGTGAAAGTGAAAGAATAGAATCGTATACACTGATTCCTGTGGATTTACCTGTCTGCAAAAACTGTGAGGCAGAGTTATTTGACCCGCAGAATATGAGGTACAGATATCCATTTATAAGTTGTACGTCATGTGGTCCAAGGTATTCCATTATTGAAAATATTCCCTATGACCGTGAAAATATTACCATGAAGTCTTTTAAAATGTGCAAATCCTGCAAAAATGAGTACAGAAATGTGGATAACATAAGGTGCCATGCACAGACTATTGGCTGTCATAACTGTGGACCAAGACTTAAGGCGCATATAAGGCAAACTCATGATGTGATAAATGTTGAAAACCTAATAGAATATTCGGGTGATATGAGTGACAGAATTGGGATTCATTCAGATTCGGAGTCAATATTAAGTAAGGCTAAAGACATTTTATTAAATGGCGGAATTGCAGCCATTAAGGACATAGGAGGTTATCATCTTGTCTGTATGGCAGAAAATGAAATAGCGGCAGTCAATCTTCGAAAAGTAAAGGGCAGAGAATTAAAACCTTTTGCGGTTATGTTTAGAGATATGGATTGTATAAGAGAATATTGCAGGGTTTCAGAACTTGAAGAAAAGGAATTAGAATCTGTTGCAAGACCTATTGTATTATTAGAGAAGTTAAAAGATTTCAAAGGAGATGTATGCGGCAGGTCTTATGAAATCGGAGCCATGCTTCCGTGTAATCCGTTGCAAATGCTTATACTTCATGATATTTGTGAGGGTAAAAATGTGCCTCTTATAATGACTAGTGCAAATAGAAGTGGTGAGCCGATTATAACGGATGATGAAATTATGAAAAAATGGTGGGAAACCGAAGCCCTTATAGATATGGTAATCTATAATGGGAGAGAGATTGTAACGCCGTTAGATGATTCACTGGTTCATGTGGTAAATGACAGAGTACAGGTTATAAGACGTTCAAGAGGTTATGTGCCTGAACCGATTGAAATAGAAGAAACTGTATACAATGCACATGATATTATGGCAGCAGGTGGAGATTTAAAATCTTCATTTTGCCTTTATCAAAATGGCAGGGCATACTTAAGCCAATACCTTGGAGATTTAGAAAATGACAAAATAATTAAACTCTATAGGAATACATTTGCAAGAATGAGCAGGCTTCTTAATATTAAACCGGAAATGGTTATTACTGATAAGCATCCTTTGTATAATTCTGCGAAGACTGCCACAGAACTGGCAGATGGTAAAATGCAAAGCAGTGTTCAGCATCATTTTGCCCATTCTGCATCGGTAGTAGCAGAGCATGGAATTACGGGAAAGGCATTGGCAGTGGTATGGGACGGAACAGGGTATGGGAATGATGGAGATATATGGGGTGGCGAATTTATTCTGTACGATGGTTCAAAGGAAAATTGCGCTGGTACGTTTATGAAAGATACTATGAATCAGAGTGTGCCGGGAAAGACCGCTGCTAAATGTGAGTTTAGGGAAAGTGGATTCAGACGAATCGGGCATATTAAGGAAATGCAGCTTATTGGCGGGAATAAAGGAGCTAAGAATGCTGAGACGATTCTATATGGATATGTGACAGGATTAGACAAGGATATACGGGGTAAGTTTGCAGAAAGTTTAGAAGAAAATGAGATAAAGCGGTACAAGACTGTAGAATCGGCAATCAGATGTGGAATTAATACAGTGATTTCGACATCTGCCGGAAGGCTGTTTGATGGTGTGTGTGCAGCATTAGGTATCTGTAAGTATAACCAATATGAGGGTCAGTGTGCCGAAGAATTAGAGGCAGCGGCATATTCTTTTAAAAGGAAGAGTGAGACAGCGAATAACAATGTATTAAAAGTATATAAAGATGCAGCAAATGGGCGAATGTCAAATGTATATAACGGCGTTATGGTTAAGAAGATAAAAGACGAATATATAGCCGATACGAAAAGTCTGTTTGAAAAAATTTTGCAGGATATCTTGTATTCAGGTTGTGAAAAGGAAGAAATTGCGTTAAAATTCCATTATACGCTATGCAGGCTGATAGTGGATTTCTGTGAGATGGCAGGACAGGAATATGAAACTAAGAAAGTAATATTAAGCGGTGGAACTTTTCAAAACAGGATTCTTTTAACGAAATGCATTAGCGAATTAGAGAATAAAGGATTTGAAGTATACATAAATGAGAAAGTGCCGTCAGGAGATGGTGGAATTGCTCTGGGTCAGGTGTTAATGGGACTTAATCAGATTAATGCAGAATAGCGCATTCTAATAACGAAGAACTATTATATTGAAGTAAAAGTCTTGGCAAACGAATTTGAAATATTGATTTTAGAATGGAGATACGAATATGTGTGTGGCAATACCGGGTAAAGTTATAGAAATTGATGCAGATGAAAATACTGCAGTGATTGATTTTAGCGGAAATAAGGTTAAGGCAAGAACCGGTCTGGTAAATGTGAAGACCGGTGATTATGCATTAGTTCATGCAGGCTGTGTAATACAGGTTATGAAAGATACAGAGGCAGAGGAACTTATTCAATTATTTGATGAACTTAAGATGTAACAAGGTAAAACAGGCGTCAGACTGAAAATATACAGAATTTTAATATAAATCTGTTTTAAAATGGAGGATTTCGTGGATAAATTAGATATTATTAAGGATTTCCTTAAGAGTTATGATGGAAGGGAAATCAGGCTTATGGAGGTGTGTGGAAGTCATACGGCTGCTATTTCTAAATTAGGAATAAGGACGTTGATTTCTGATAAAATTCATTTGGTAAGCGGACCGGGATGTCCGGTATGTGTAACTCCTTCTTCTTATGTAGACAGACTTATTGAGATTGCAAACAAACCAGGGTACTGCGTAGTGACGTTTGGTGATTTAATCAGGGTGCCGGGAAGTGTATCAAGTTTAAGTCAGGCAAAAGGGGAGGGTGCTAATGTCAAAATGGTATATTCACCTATGGATATAATTGAACTGTCAGAAAGTGATGTGAATACTACATATGTTTTTGCGGCGGTGGGGTTTGAAACAACTACACCGATATATGCACTTTTATTAGATGAGATTATTAAAAGAAAACTGCATAATGTAAAACTGATTACAGCTCTTAAAACAATGCCGGAGGCAATTGATTATCTGTGTGGAAATGGTGCACCGGTAGATGGATTTATAGCGCCGGGACATGTGAGTGTAATTACGGGAAGTGATGCATTTAAGCCGTTGGCAGAGAAGTATAATATTCCTTTTGGAGTCGCCGGATTCAAGGGGGCTGAATTATTAGTGGCGATTTATGGACTGGTAAAGAATATTAGAAAGGGGAAAGTGCTTAATTATTATCCCAGGGCAGTTACGAAAGAGGGAAATATGGCCGCAAAGGAAAAAGTAAGTAAATATTTTGAACCATATGCGGCAGGCTGGCGGGGAATGGGTGAAATAAATAATTCCGGCTTAGTGCTTAAGAAAGAATATGAGATGTTTGACATGGGCAGCAGAGAGTTAAAGGAAGATATTAAGATTAACAAAGGCTGTTGTTGTGATAAAGTCTTGATGGGTCAAATTGAATCAGAGGAATGCCCGTTATTTAGAAAGGTTTGTACGCCGCTGACACCTCAGGGTGCGTGCATGGTATCAGAAGAAGGAAGCTGTTATCAGCATTTTCTGGCAGGCAGATAAAATATACGGCACCTTGTGTTTGCATCTTGCCTTTCGAAAGGTTGTATAGGTGTAAAAACAGTGCAGAAATGAGGATTATTATGAAAGTTACAATGGCACATGGAAGTGGAGGCCGTTCCACAAGTGAATTAATTGAGAATATATTTGCAAAGCATTTTAGCAATGAAGTGCTTAATCAGATGGAGGATAGTGCAGTGGTTAAATCCTCCGAAAAAATAGCTGTAACCACTGACAGTTTTGTGGTTAATCCCATAGAATTTCCGGGAGGAGACATTGGAAGATTATGTGTATGCGGTACGGTGAATGATCTGCTAATGCGTGGTGCGGCACCCAAATATCTGACTTGCGGATTTATATTAGAAGAAGGTGTAGAATTTGAAGTGTTAGAGAGAATTGTTAAATCCATGGCGGACACTGCTAAGGAAGCAGGAGTTCTCATAGTGGCAGGAGATACCAAGGTAGTAGAAGGCAGTGGAGGAATGTTTATTAACACTGCGGGTGTGGGATTTGTAGAAAGAAATAGAGATATTTCAGCATATAATCTGAAAGCAGGTGATACAGTAATTGTATCAGGGACCATGGGTGAACATCACGCGGCAATATTGAGCGGAAGAATGGGAATTGAAAATGAGATTAAAAGTGATGCAGCACCGCTTAATGAAATGGTAAAAGCACTTTTAGATAATGACATTAAACTTCATACTTTGAGAGACGTTACAAGAGGCGGACTGGCAACAGTCTTAAAAGAACTTGCACATACATCAGGACTTGAGATTATGCTTGAGGAAAATTTGCTGCCGGTAATGCCGGAAGTAAAGGATTTCTGCGGATTACTGGGATTAGACCCATTATATATGGGAAATGAGGGTAAGTTAGTGGCAATAGTGGCAGAAGGTGACAGCGAAAAAGCGGTGGATATTATCAGAAAAAGCAGATATGGAAGTAATGCATCTGTGATTGGCAGGGTACAGGAAGGGGATAGAGGTATGCTCAAAGTGAGAACTGAAATTGGTGGAATAAGAAATATGGACGTGCTTCAGGGTGAAGGACTTCCAAGAATCTGTTAGTGCGGTTATAATGTCATGCCATGAAAGATTTCTGCTCAATAGTATTACGGATATAGCATATGAAATAGATAATGGTAAACTCATCAAAGGAGAACTGAATGAAGACGTGTCGGCTGAATGTGACTGTCTGGTATTCGATATATCAAAATTAGATGCTTCAGATATAGAGAATATGGAGAGGCAGGATTTCTTTAAAGCTGTGTTTAGTAAAAATACAGACGAGAATAAACCATATATTATAAAAATGGTAGTTGAGAGAGGCAGGTCTAATGATTTAATAAAATATATGCTTGACAATGGAGCAGAACTAAGGGAGATGATGAATTGTGAAAACATTTAAAGAATCGGTTAAATTTCAATTAAAGATATATCTGATTTCTAATAAGATTCTGGTACCATTCATTTTGTTAATCGCATATCTGTATTTTGATTATAACCATAAACCCATAGACTTGGTAGGGAATTATAATGTTTCGGCAGTAGTATGCTTTTATCTGATGTTCTGGATTGGAATAGTATATAATGATGTGACAGATATCACAACGGAACAGTTGTTAATTCTTAAACTACAGAGCCATAGAAAATATTATCTCTGCAATGAGGTAGTTCTCTGTATTTTAGCAGGAATATTCAGTATGATAGTTATAGGATATTCATTTCTTGCTAATCTTGCAAATGCGTTTGACTTATTTATAAATGGTATAGACGTTATGAATGTTATATATGGTTTAATTCTACATTTTGTATCAGCTTTATGCGGTGCAATGGTGGGAAGCCTGTTTCACTATAGAATATTTAAGGATAAAAAGACGATGATGTGCATTGCTTTTGTAGTGGCTATAATTGCCATTGCAAAAGACTTGGTAATAAAAGCATTAGCAGTATTTAAATATGTGGTGTGGATATTTCCGCCGATAGCAGATTTTATTGGATTATTCAGAAATGCTACAGATTTTACATTTACTGCCACTGCAAAGGGAGTGGCAATGATGCTTATATATGCAGCAATGATTTGACAAAATATCAAATTTTATAAATATGCTATATGATTCTATAAAAGTATTTCTCATAGAACATTTCGCCAATT
>CAZQRO010000060.1:0-12799 GCA_964595785.1 uncultured Eubacterium sp. | reverse complement strand
TATAAAAGCCTCCATATTAGTACATTTTTAATTCAAAGTGTAACCCTTCAGAACAGTTCACATATTTATTATTAACGAATTTATCTTTATTATTACTTTTTTTAGACAATAATAGATTTTTGTGCTATAATTTGCTTTATTAGTCTAATGACAAAGAATACATTAAGAAAGGCAGGAATCATCCATGAAATTATGGGGTGGACGTTTCACAAAGGAAACAAACCAATTAGTACATAACTTTAATTCATCAATTTCTTTTGACCAGAAGTTTTATAAACAGGATATCAGAGGCAGCATAGCTCACGTTACTATGTTAGCAAAACAGGAAATCTTAAGTAATGAAGATAAGGATGTGATAATTAACGGGCTTAACGGAATTTTGAATGATATTGAAAATGGCACATTACAGATATCTTCTACTTCAGAAGATATTCATAGTTTTGTAGAACAGACTTTAATAGAAAGAACAGGCGAGGCCGGAAAACGTCTTCATACGGGAAGAAGCCGCAATGACCAGGTTGCTCTGGACATGAAGCTATATACAAGAGATGAGATTACTGAAATGGATGAGTTATTAAAGACACTTCTCTCATCACTTCTTAAGATTATGGAGGAAAATACCGAAACATTTATGCCGGGATTTACTCATTTGCAAAAGGCACAGCCAATATCACTGGCTCATCATTTTGGAGCATATTTTGAAATGTTCAAACGTGACAGAAGCCGTTTACATGATATTTATGAGAGAATGAATCTTTGCCCATTAGGTTCAGGCGCCTTAGCAGGCACTACTTATCCGCTAGACAGAGATTATACTGCTTTTTTACTTGATTTTGACGGTCCTACACTTAACAGTATGGATTCTGTTGCAGACAGAGATTATCTTATTGAATTATTAAGTGCATTATCTACTATTATGATGCATTTAAGCAGATTTTGTGAAGAAATTATTATTTGGAACTCCAATGAATACAGATTTGTGGAAATTGATGATTCATACAGTACAGGCAGCAGCATAATGCCACAGAAAAAGAATCCTGATATAGCAGAACTCATTCGCGGCAAAACAGGCCGTGTATATGGTTCCCTCATATCTATCCTTACCACGATGAAAGGTATCTCTTTAGCTTATAACAAAGATATGCAGGAAGATAAAGAACTTTCATTTGATGCAATTGATACAGTTAAAGGATGCATAAGTCTTTTCACCGGAATGATTGATACTATGAAGTTTAATAAAGACATAATGGAAAACAGTGCAAAGAACGGATTTACTAATGCTACTGATGCCGCTGATTATCTTGTTAACCATGGTGTCCCATTCAGAGATGCCCACGGCATTGTAGGACAACTTGTTTTATTCTGCATTAATAAAAACATTGCTTTAGATGATATGACTTTAGATGAATTCAAATCAATCAGTCCTGTATTTGAAGAGGATATCTATGAAGCCATCAGTTTAAAAACATGTGTCGAGAAACGTACTACAATCGGCGCTCCCGGTAAAACTGCCATGGATAAAGTAATAGATATATATAAGGAATATTTAAAACAGCTTTAATTAATAGTCAAATGATGTTTTCATTTATATTTTTTAAATATATCAAAAAAACTTTTACCTCAGAAATGAGAGTAAAAGTTTTTTTATTATCAGAATGATATTGAGTTCAAAAATCTCTTGTGAAAATCCACCAATATATCTAAAATAACACCTTTTGCCACCTTGATTTTATTAGATTACTTATTTTCACCGGATGATGCCTTATCAACATGTACTACCAATTGGTTAAATGGTATTTCTATTCCATTTTCATCAAAACGCTTCTTAATATCTTCAAGCAAATCAAACTTCACTGTCCAATAATCAGATGTTTTTGACCAGACTCTTAATCCTAAAACAACCTGACTTGCATCAAGATCTGATACAAATACAAATATTTCCTGGTCCTGCAATACAAGTTCATTATTTTTTGCTGCCTCTTCAATTACGTTTTTTGCTTTTTTAATATCAGAATCATAACTGATTCCAATTTCAAAATCAACTCTTCTTGTCTCAAAAGCAGTTACATTAGTAAGGCTTGTATTAGACAAATTACCATTTGGAATAACTGTTTTCTTATTATCCGGAGTAATCAGAGTCGTATAAAATAAATCTATTTTGTACACTGTACCTTCTTTATTACTGCCGGCTTCAACAATATAATCGCCCACTGCAAAAGGTTTAAGAACAAGTATCAGAATACCTCCTGCGAAATTTGAAAGACTTCCCTGAACAGAAAGACCAATGGCCAAACTTGCAGTTCCTAAGACAGCAACAAATGAGGTGGTCTTAATTCCTACAGTTTCAAGCATTACAACTACAAGTATGGCATAAGATATTGCTTTAATCAATGAAATCAGAAACTTGCTGACACTAATCTCCATCTTAGCCTTCTCAAAAAACCTTTTACAGATTTTCACCAATAATCCAATTAAAATTTTGCCAATCCAGAAAATAATTAATGCAACAATTACATTAATTCCAAATTTAATAAGCGACGGAACCAAATCCTTTAATTGCTGAACCAATTCACTTGCTTTTTTAATGGTTTCTTCAGGATTCTGCAACACACCACTAGTTGTTTCTTCTGTTGCCTCCTCAGCCACCTCAAGTAAAATATTCATTTAAATATTTCCTCCATATAAAATATATTATTTTTTTGCCTTTGTTTCTGTAGTTTTTGTATCTGCAATTTTAGTATCTTCTGCCTTCTTTGCTGCTACAGGCGCTTTCTTTTCTTCTGCCTTCTTTGCTGTTACAGGCGCTTTCTTCTCTTCTGCCTTCTTTGCTGTTACAGGCGCTTTCTTCTCTTCTGCCTTCTTTGCTGTTACAGGCGCTTTCTTTTCTTCTGCCTTCTTTGCTGCTACAGGCGCTTTCTTTTCTTCTACAGGCTTCTTTACTGCTGTTTTCTTTACTGCCGTAGTCTTTTTAGGTACTGTTGTTTTCTCTGCTACAGACTTCTTTGCAGTTTCTGTCTTTTTAATGGCTGAATTTTTAGTTGATGTTTTTTGTGTTTTAACTGCTACAGTTGCTTTAGCAGTTTTATTATCTGTTAATTTTTCATCAGCCTTTGAAAACTTATAGACAGAAATACTAAGTGCTGCTACATTGACTCTGATAGATTCTGCTCTTCCATCGCATTCATCAGTCTTAGACTGTTTTAATCTGCTGTTAATGAATCCGTTTCCACCATAATTCTTATTATCACTGTTAAACATCTCTTTATATTTACCCTTTTCAGGTACACCAATCTTATAATCTTCTCTGTCAACCGCATCAAAATTACATATTACTAATAATATCTCATTTTCTTCTTTACCTTTTCGTATAAATGTAAGAATACTTTCCCTTGCTGAAATATTATTAATCCATTCAAAGCCTTCTACATCACTGTCACATTCGAATAGAGCTTTCTCGCTTCTGTAAATATTATTAAGGTCTTTAACCATATTGTTTACTTTCTTATGTTTATCAATCTTAAGAATATCCATATCAAGAACACTTCCCGAAAGCCATTCTGCATACTGTGCCATATCTTGTCCCATAAATAATACTTTTTTACCGGGATGAACATACTCATATGCTAATGCTAACCTCATATTATCAAATTTCATTCCCTCAGTATCACCTGTCATTCTTCCTATTAATGAAGAATGACCATTAATAAATTCTGTTTCAGGATATCCTACTATAAAATTATCGCTATATTGATAAATCATACTTAAAGACAAGTCATTATAACTTCTCTCTCTCATATAGGCTGGAATACTCATATAGTTAAGAAAATCTTTTCTCCATTCAGTATTAAGTTTTAAATCGAATCCCAAACAACTTTCGTTAACTTCGCCTGTCATTTCAGGAAAACCCGATGTGTCATCAGCAATCGTAATTATTCCTTTATTAAGTTTATGCATAATAGAATTAAAATGTTTGATAAATTCTATTGCTTCTAAATTTTCTGTTCCACCGTAAATATTCGGTTCCCATTCTCCCGGCTGTCTGTCATAATCCAAATATAACATCGAAGCCGCATTTACAAGTTTTATACCATCGAAATGATATTTTTTAACAAGCATAAATGCATTTGCCAAAAGAAAACTTGTAACCTCAGGTCTTCCATAATTAAATAGTTTTGCACCATTTACAGGATTATTTCCTCTTTTCGGATTCATATGCTCAAATACGCATGAACCATCAAATTCTGCCAGTCCAAATTTGCCTGAATTAAACTGATTTACTGCCCAGTCAATTATTACACCTATATTTTTTGAATGCATATAATCAACAAAAGCCATTAAATCTTCACATATTCCATATCTGTTTGTCGGAGCATAGAAGAAATCAGGTTTACAGGCATCATTATAATATTCAGCTAACGGCATTAATTCCACATGAGTATATCCCATATTAGATACATAATCTGCAACATCTTTTGCAATTTCACTATAATTAACAATACCTGCTTCATTATTCGAAAAATTTGCTACTGACATTTCATAAATTGACAATGGAGAACTTGAAATTTCTAGTTGTTCCCTGTCTGTAATCCATTTTTCATCCGTCCAGTTAAAATTATCAATATTCTTAATAACACTAGCTGTTCCCGGTGTCTTTTCCATCTCAAATGCGAACGGATCTGCCTTTAAAATATTCTCGTTACCTTTTTTCTTAATTTCATATTTGTAAAGTTGACCTTCATCGATTCCCGGAATAAAAATTTCAAATACGCCTGTGTCCTCAATACGTGACATCTGATGTATTCTGCCATCCCAGTTATTAAAATCTCCTACTACACTGACACGTACAGCTTCCAGTGCCCAAACACAAAATCTTACACCTTCCACTTTATTAATTACACACTTATGTGAACCAAGATATTCATATGCAGCATAGTTAATTCCTGCATTAAATTTCTTAAGTTCTTTTATTTCACTTCCGACAGGATAGGCATACGGATCATTTATCTCATATGTATCATCATCTTTACTAATTACCAGTTTATAATTAATAATCTTATTAGTCTCAAGCAGAACAGCATATAGTCCTGAATCATCCATTTTATACATATCATTAATTTTTCCGGAAAATTTGATTTTTACATCACTTGCCTCCGGAATAAAAGCCTGAATCAGCAACCCTTTATCAGTTAAATGCGGGCCTAACAAGTCATGTGGATTATCAATGTCAGTATACTCAACTCCTTCTATGAGGGGCCAATTCATCATTTCATACAAATTATCATGCATATTAATTACCTCCAAGATATTATTTTCAAAACTCATATATTTTATTATCTCATAGAAATATCTTTTTTTCAATGTGTTTTGAGCTTTGTTTTTCTTTACTAAATATAATTTTCATGTTAGAATCTAACATAGATTTTACCTTTATGAGGAATACTATTTAAATCCTCACAAATACTTAAGGAGAACTATAAATTGATATCTGAAATATATTTAATAATAAAAGGATTTAGCAATCGACTAAAAGAAGATAACATAAGCGCTTTCTCTGCGCAGGCTGCCTTCTTTTTAATTATGTCAATTGTTCCTTTTCTTTCACTTTTATTAACACTTATCAAATATCTTCCGATAAGCCGTACAATGCTGCTCAATACTGTAATTCAGGTTGTTCCTGTTCCATTTGAGCCATTGGTTACTACTATTTTAGAAGAACTTTTTGCAAAAAGTAATGGTGCAATTTTATCCGTTTCGGTTTTAATTGCTGTCTGGTCAGCCGCAAAAGGCGTACTTGCCATTGTAAGAGGACTTCAGGCTGTATATCATGTTGAAGAAAAAAGAAATTATTTTTTACTAAGGTTTATTTCTGCAATATATACCGTTATATTTGTAAGTGCAATTATCCTGACACTTTTGCTTTTAGTATTCAGTAATCAGATTTATCATGCATTAAGGAAAGACTTCCCGGTTGCTGCTGACTTCATTTCGATATTTATAAAACAGAAATTCATTTTATCGCTTGGACTGCTCACCTTGTTTTTTCTGTTTGTATATAAACTTGTACGAAAAGTCAAGACTTCTTTTATAAACCTTATTCCGGGTGCCATTATAGCTGCACTCAGCTGGATTGTATTTTCATATGCCTTTTCTATTTATATTGATAAATTTAGTGATTTTTCATACACTTATGGAAGTTTAACCACAATTGTTCTTTTAATGCTATGGGTATATTTCTGTATGTATTTACTTTTTATCGGTGCCGAGATTAATTCATACTTTCAAATTTATATTGAAAATACAAGAAAACATATCAAAAAAAGAAAAAAGTTCTCAAATAAATAAGTTTTTAAAAAACTTTTTTATCTGAGAACTTTTAATCTGTTATTATTTTTCCTTATTTTTTCTTATTTTTCCTTATTTTCCATTACATTTTTAAGTAATTGCAATCCAAGGATTATTGCTCCGCCAATTATAAAGAAAATTATGCTAAATGTTGAAAAATCAAGCATTTTCAGACCTTTAAGTACTCCTTTTGAATCCTTTATCGTAGTCGGTCCCATCGCAATCGAATAAAGGGAACCAATCATCATTCCAATTATGAAATATACGGTCTGTGACCTGAAAGACTCTAATAATTTCTTTATAAGTTTAACTACTCCAAGGGCTCCTGCAATCACTCCCAAACCGAATATTACAAGTGCAAGTACATATTCTAATTTGAAATGCAGTACATCTTTAATTGCTGTTGTTATCGGAACATATAAACCAAAAATCATAAGTACTGTTGAACCGGATATTCCCGGTAAAACCATCGCAGATATTGCGATTACACCCGCTGCAAATAATAATATTCCAACGCTGATGCCAAATTTGCCTGCGGCTAAATTAACACCATCTGAGAAAATTGTATTTCCTGAGAAATACGAAATTCCACATACAAAAATTCCGCCAATCACTAAAAATATCAAATTTGCATACTTGCTTTTTAAACATTCTTTTTCTTCTTTAACAATAATCGGAATTGCAAATATTATAAATCCAATAAATAGTGAACTTATCTGATAAATATGACTTTCAAATACTGATGTAATAAACAGAATTGCAAGTGCAAGACCAATTATCCAGCCAATTCCTATCTTTAATAAAAATTTTACTGCTTCTTTTCTTTCTTCCTTAGTTCCTCCTGTCAAATCATTAAGTGAACCAATAAATTTGTCATAGAACCCCAGCAAAAAGGCTATAGTTCCACCACTTACTCCCGGCACACTGTCTGCCAGTGCCATACAAAAACCTTGAATAAATCTTACTATCATTTTGCTTACCAAATCATTTCAAAAATACTGAATTGCCTTTCTATAAAAATTAAGATGCACATAAATACATGCGACGTTTACATAGTAACATAACAAATATTTATGTGCAACGAAATTTTTTGTAAAAAATATATAACCCTTCAAAACAATTATATTAACCTGTTATTTCATCTTCAATACGGATTAATCTGTTATATTTTGCTGTTCTTTCACCACGGCATGGAGCTCCTGTCTTAATAAGTCCTGTATTAAGTCCTACTGCCAAATCCGCAATACTTGTATCTTCAGTTTCTCCGCTTCTGTGTGACATAATGGTTTTAAAACCATTTGCCTTTGCCATTTTTATCGCTTCTATGGTCTCTGAAAGTGAACAAATCTGGTTAGGTTTTATCAGAATTGCATTTCCAAGTTTTTCGTTTATTCCCGTTCTTAATCTGTCCACATTTGTGACAAACAAGTCATCTCCGACAAGAATTACTTTGTCACCTATTTTCTCCGTTAAAATCCTCCATCCTTCAAAGTCTTCTTCATCTAACGGGTCCTCAATAGCGAAAATAGGGTATTTTTGTATTAAGTCACACCATTCTTCCGATGCCAGATCCGGAGCAAATTCTCCTTCATCTCCAACTGCAGTTGATAAGCCTTTTGAATTAAGTAATCCCGCTAATTTATTATATACTTCACAACATCTTCGTACTCCAACACCAAATGAAGAAGCACCGACAGGCAGTATCATAAATTCCTGTGTATCAAGGGAATTTTTAGAATGCGCGCCCCCATTTAAAATGTTCATCATTGGAATAGGCATTGTATTACCGCTAATTCCACCTATATAAGTATAGTATGACATTCCATAGTATGCAGCAGCCTTAGATACTGCTAATGACACTGCTAATATAGCATTTGCGCCTAATTTGCCTTTATTATTTGTACCATCTGCTTCAATCATCAGCCTGTCGATTTCCTTCTGGTTAAATGGCGATTTTCCTACTAAAACTGAATTAATAATATTATTGATATTATCAACTGCTTTTGTAACACCTTTTCCTAAATATCTTTCATCATTATCACGTAATTCAACAGCCTCATATATACCTGTTGATGCTCCTGATGGTACATCAGCTATTCCCACCGTGCCATCATTAAAATATACTTCTGCTTCAACTGTAGGATTACCTCTCGAATCAATAACTTCTCTTCCAATTACCCTTTCAATTACAATCATAATACTCCTTTCAAAACAATTAAATATAAATTTATGGTGTAATCCTTGTAATCACAATTTATGTCACCATAGATTTATTATTATCATTTATGTAAAATATATACAAAAAAAATTGCTGTCTGAATAAACAGACAGCAACTAAATAAGAAACTTTAAACTTAATCAGTTATTACTTTATTAGTAGTGATTTTCCTGTCATTTCAGCAGGCTGTTCCATACCCATTAACTCTATTAATGTAGGAGCAATATCTGCAAGACAGCCATTCTCTCTTAACTTGTAAGATTCATCTGCATTTACAAGAATAAAAGGTACAGGATTAGTAGTGTGAGCGGTAAAACTTTCACCCGTCTCATAATCAACGAGTTGTTCTGCATTACCATGGTCAGCACAGATAAATAACTGTCCGTCTACCTGCTTAATAAAGTTAACTACTTCACCAACACATTTATCAATAACTTCAATGGCTTCCACAGCAGCATCCATAACGCCTGTATGTCCAACCATATCAGGGTTTGCAAAATTACAGATAATTACATCATATTTATCGCTTGTAATTGCCTCACATAATTTATCACAAACTGTATATGCGCTCATTCTAGGCTTTTTGTCATATGTCGGAACATATTTAGGTGAATCAACAAGGATTCTTTCCTCGCCTTTATTAGGTTCTTCAACACCGCCGTTAAAGAAGAATGTAACATGGGCATATTTCTCTGTTTCAGCAATTCTTGCCTGTTTAAGACCATTTGCTGCGAGATATTCTCCAAATGTATTTGTAATTGAAACCTTCTTAAATGCAATTGATTTATTAGGAATTGTTACATCATATTCTGTAAAGCATACAAATTTAACATCTTTTCTTGTGCCTCTGTCAAATCCCTTAAAATCATCCATACAAAATGCTCTTGTCATTTCTCTTGCTCTGTCAGGTCTGAAGTTAAAGAATATAACTGAATCTTTATCATTAACCGTTGCAACAGGCTCGCCGTCTTTAGTGATGACTACAGGAACAACAAATTCATCATTTATATTTTTTGCATAAGAAGCCTCAATTGCCTCTATCGGACACTGTGCCTTATCACCTTCGCCATTTGTAATTGCAGTATATGCTTTTTCAACTCTGTCCCAGTTATTATCTCTGTCCATTGCATAATAACGTACTGAAACAGTCGCAACTTCACCGACACCCAGTTCTTCCATCATATCACATAATTCCTGCATAAATCCTTTGCCCGATGTTGGCGCTGTATCTCTTCCATCAAGAAAAGCATGTACATATACTTTATCAAGCCCGTTTCTCTTTGCTAATTCAAGCAAACCATAAAGGTGTGTATTGTGACTGTGAACACCTCCATCTGATAAAAGTCCAAATAAATGAAGTGCTGAATTATTAGTTTTGGCATTGTTAACTGCCTCCATTAAGCCATCATTTTCAAAGAAATCACCATCATCAATTGATTTTGTAATTCTTGTAAGCTCCTGATATACGATTCTTCCGGCACCCATGTTAAGATGTCCAACTTCTGAATTTCCCATCTGACCGTCAGGCAAACCTACTGCCATTCCACTGGCATAGCCTTTTACAAACGGATATTCTTTCATTAATTTATCCATAACAGGTGTTTTTGCTGTAGCTACAGCATTTCCTTTTACTTTGTCATTCAATCCATAACCGTCAAGTATCATTAAAACTGTTGGTTTTTTACTCATTTTGTAATCTCCTTTAAACTTTATTTAAAATCAGTCAGGTTTTGACTGTTCTTTAATTTCACAACATATAATATAACATCATTTATTTTTTGCGTCAATTTAAACATATGATTTTTATAATCATTTACAACATATAATTTTTATGGCTTTATATTAACTTCCTTCTCATCCATTTTCCGCTAATATATCTCCGTACAAAGAATACAGAACGCACAATCCAGTCAATAATCATGGCAATCCATACTCCAAATGCCATCATTCCAAGATATTTACCAATAAATATTCCACATAATATCCTGCATAACCACATCGAACAAACACCTACTATCATGGTAAATTTAACATCACTTGCCGCCCTCAGCACATTTGGAAGTGTAAACGAAAGAGGCCATATAAATATTGCACAGCATCCATGTAAAATCAATATCTGTGTAGTTGCCCTTGAAGTTGCAGCGGAAAGATTATATATTTTCATAATCAGTGGCAATAAAGCCATTATTGCAGCATTTGTTACAGCCATCCACACATAGGCAGTTTTCATGAGTTTTTTTGTATAGTATCTGACTTGGTCATTATCACCTGCTCCTACGCATCTGCTGATTACCGTAACCATAGCCAGTCCTATTGCCGCACCCGGAAGTATTTCAAATGCTGCAATTGTGTTACTGACTGCATTAGCCGTTATCTGTATTGTTCCAAATCCGGATACAAGGCTTAATAATAAGATTTTTCCCAACTGAAACATACTGTTTTCAACACCACTCGGAACTCCAATATAAAGTATTTTCCGTATCATTCCAAGGTCTGGAAGAATTTTAAAAGGATTTCTAATATGCAGAGTAAGTTTTTTATTTCTAATAATTATCATTACCAGAGCGGCTGCAATTATTCTCGAAACAAGTGTTGGTATTGCAACACCCTCCACACCGCATTTGAAACCATATACCAAAACGGCATTTCCAAAAATGTTTATACAGTTCATAAATGCGGATATCTTTAACGAAAGGCTTGAATTACCCATTGTTCTAAGTATGGCAGTTCCACTATTATATATAGCTATAAATGGTATGGCTGCCATAACAATCAGCATATATGTTCTGCTGTAAGCCATGACATCAGCATCAATTCTGCCAAATACTTTTGTCAGAATAAAATTTGTTCCAAGATACATTATAATCATAATTACTATTCCGGCAAAAATATTGAATATAAATAGTTGCTCTGTTGCCTTACACGCCTCTTTTTCCTTCTTGCTTCCTAAGTACTGACCTGCAACAACAGCTCCGCCTGTAGCAAGTGCCGCAAATATATTAATTAACAGTATATTGATTGAATCAACAAGAGACACCGCTGATATTGCTGCTTCCCCCACTTTTGACACCATAAGAGAATCTGCTAACCCCACTGTAACAGCAAGTAACTGCTCCACAATTAACGGAATAATTAATTTTCTCAAATCTTCTTTTGAAAATAACATCTTGTTCACTCTTTCTTTATAAATACTCAGTATCAGACAGATTTGTTCTGAATATTTACTTTCTTTTCTAACATTTCAAGAAAACCCACTTCGTCTGAAAAATTTCTCATAACTAAAGTGGGTTTTACAATATTATCTTATAATTTTTATAATCTATTTGTAATTAACAATCTTACCAAAATCTGCTTTAAGAGAAGCTCCACCAACTAAGCCGCCGTCAATGTCAGGCTTTGCAAACAATTCTGCTGCATTTGCTGCTCCAACAGAACCGCCATATTGGATACGGATTGCATCTGCTGTTGCTTCATCATATATTTCACCGATACATTTACGGATTGCTCCACAAACTTCTTCAGCCTGGTCAGAGGTTGCTGTTTTTCCTGTTCCAATAGCCCAGATTGGTTCATAAGCTATAACTGCTGTCTTAGCCTGAGCAACTGTTACATTCAAAAATGCAATCTTAATCTGCTGGCGAATCCAATCAATTGTAATACCCTGTTCTCTCTGTGTTAATGTTTCACCACAGCAAACAATTGGAGTAATACCATGTTCAAATGCTTTAAGAACTTTCTTATTAACTGTTTCATCTGTTTCAGCGAAGTATTCTCTTCTCTCCGAATGTCCGATAATAACATATTTTACTCCAACATCCGTTAACATATTTGGAGCTATTTCTCCTGTATAAGCACCGCTTTCTTCATAATACATATTTTCAGCACCTATTGAGATATTTGAGCCCTTAGCAGCTTCCATTGCCGGAATAATTGAAATTGCCGGTACACAGAATACTACATCAACTTCTTCATTTGCAACTAATGGTTTTAATTCATTAACTAAAGCAACTGCCTCACTTGGAGTTTTATTCATTTTCCAGTTACCTGCTATAATCTTTTTACGCATAGTAAATCTCCTTAATTTTAAATACATTTTTATTTATCGTTTGCGGCAAGCGACACAAGGTGTCATTGCCGCTTGAACTTTTAACTAAATTTTATTTATCGTTTGCGGCAAGCGACACAAGGTGTCATTGCCGCTTGAACTTTTAACTAAATTTTATTTATCGTTTGCGGCAA
>CAZQRO010000059.1:3804-12990 GCA_964595785.1 uncultured Eubacterium sp. | reverse complement strand
ATCACCTTCAGACATAATATTGTTTCAACTCTGATTCAAATATTATCTATAATTATACTCATTCCAAAATTAGGAATTAATGGCTACATTTTCGGATTAGTTGCAAGTTCTGTCATCAGTTCAATATTTCATTACATTTCCACATTCCGTTTAATAAGATTCCATATTAATATACGTAAAGCCTTTTTGTACCCTTTTATGGTTGTTTTTCTTTTAATAAAATCCTGTGATGTGATTTTTATAAATATTTTAAAAATAAATAATTTTTCTATATTTATTTTATCAATTATTATTACATGCATATCTTATGTAATAATTTACCTTAAAGACATGAACCTTAATTAAATTCCATCATATATTTCTGAAATCTAAGAGGTAACATCTGTGTCTGCAGGCGGATGTTCCTTCTTTCCTTAATAGCAACAGAATTACAAAACTTCCTAAAAAGACTGCTGTAAACTTCCTCATCAGCTGATTTAATAAGTTCGTTATCTGTTAAATAATCTCCCGTAACTACTATCCATGACTTAAATGCAGGATGAATAACAAATATCTGTCTGATTTCATCATATATTACAAAGTTCTCATTTGGTAAACGGTCAGCAAAATGCGGTGCGAGAAAGGTTAATATATTGTTTTTAGGTCCGATTTTGGAAAATAATACTCCGTTTGATAATTCCTCAAATCTAAGAAATCCGCGCAAATGCAAAATTTCATTATTACTTTCTCTTGCCATTACAAAAACTCTGTTGATATATTCATCAGACAAATCATTAATCAGATTACTTTTATTTCTGCTGCTTAAACCCTTTACAATCATATGATATACTGCATTAGCCTTATCACTGCTAAAACTTGCTAAACATTGGCATATCATAATATAACACTGTCTTCCAAACGTATTATTAATTGTCCTTGATACCTTTAAAGATTTCTCATTATCCGCATTTACATTAATATATTCCGAAAACAATTCAATATTATCTTCAGCATATGTCCTGATACAGGTTGTGGAATGGTCACACTTTAGTTCATAAGATGTATATATAGCTGTAAAAACACCTTCTAACGAATCTTCACAATTAAATACAATTCTATTCATAATCAATCATTCCTCATCTGGCACTAAGATTTAAAAACAATTCATTACTTCCATCTTTCATATCATCAAACAGCGATAACTGCTTGTAAGTAACAGTGTCTTTATCAAATGGATATTTATCCTGAGCGGATAAAATATTTCTTGTAATATAGTTCTCTTCAATCTTAGTGTTATACATCATCTTACCATTACAAGTTATAAAATATAATGCTCTTTTTAACACCACACCTATTTTCTTCAAATCTTTAAAATCCAGATTACTACTTCTTCTTGCCAAAATAATCCTTCTAGCACTTTTGACACCGATTCCCGGAATTCTAAGTAAAGTATTATAATCTGCCCTGTTAATTTCAACAGGAAATAAATCAAGATGTCCTAATGCCCAATTACATTTAGGATCTAATAAAACATTAAAATTCGGTCTTGATTCACTCAATAATTCCTCTGTTTTAAATCCATAAAATCTAAGGAGAAAATCCGCCTGATACAATCTGTGTTCTCTTAACAAAGGAGGTCCTCCGGATAACACCGGTAAATCCTTGTCATCATTAACATGTACGAATGCTGAATAGAATACTCTTTTTAAGTCATATTGATTATAAAGCGCCTCTGCAATAGTCATAATCTGGTAATCACTTTCAGGTGTAGCACCCACAATCATCTGAGTGGATTGTCCTGCCGGTACAAATCTGGGTGCTTTCTTATAAAGAATTATTTCATTTTTATTCTCAATAATACCATTCTTAATCTGCTTCATCGGACGTAAAATATTATTCCTATGCTTGTTCGGGGCAAGATTCCTAAGTCCTTCCGCTGTTGGAAGTTCCATATTGACACTCATTCTGTCTGCCACTAATCCCGTCCTTCTGATAATCTCAGAGTCGGCACCCGGAATCGCCTTTACATGGATATAACCATTAAAACCACACTCATATCTGAGCTTATAAATAGTCTTATATATTAATTCCATAGTATAATCAGGAGTATTAATGATTCCCGAACTTAAAAATAATCCTTCTATATAATTTCTCCTGTAAAACTGCATAGTAAGCTCACATACTTCTTCAGGTGTAAAAGTTGCTCTTTCCACATCATTAGAATGCCTGTTAATGCAATATTTGCAATCATATATACATTCATTTGTAAATAAAATTTTGAGCAGTGAAATGCATCTGCCATCTGATGAAAAACTATGACAAATTCCATCTGATACTGCATTCCCCATACTCTTACCATTACCGGTTCTGTCTACTCCACTGCTTGTGCATGACACGTCGTACTTGGCTGCATCACTTAAAATTGAAAGCTTGCTAAATAAACTTTTACCATTAGTTATAGAATAATCCATAAAGTCACCTCGAACATTTGTTCTTTTAGAAATTATATCATATCCCTCATTCGAACGCAAATTCTTTTTAGAGATTTCTATTTTATAGACCTCTGGCATCTAATAGAACAAAAGTGTGTCTTCGTCACACTCTCGCGCCTCATTATCCCACTAAGACACAGCTTTTGTTCGGCGCCGAACTGCTTTTATGAGTGCGCATTCACTTTTTGTTTTATAGGAAATTCGAGGAATTTCCTATAAAATAAAAAACCTGCCAGATACTTTCATATCTGACAGGCTTCTAATTCTAATATTAAATTATTTTTTAGATAAGGCAATCGATGTGCATGTCATAACAATAGCAGAAATAAACATTGTCCAAAATCCCATCACATTTTTCACATTACCAAATGCATCAACTTTGCAGAATACCATCGATAACATAAGACATATAAACAAAACAACTGAAGTAACTTCTAACAAATCAAAATTAAATAATTTCGAAACAATCCTGTTAGATTCTAATACCTTCTTAGCAAATAAATTAATAACTGCTCCAACTAAAATGTAAACAGATAAAATAATCATTGCTACAATTGAAATAACAAGGCATGTATTCAGTAACGAATGTGGACCTAACGTAAGGTTAAAATACTTCTCAATAATATACTCAGCAGTATATTCGCCTATAATCTTCATCTGACCTCTCTTCTTACCCAACAACTCATATTTGTACATTGGGAGAACAAATATTGAAAGAACAGAAACTATTGATGAGATAAAAAATAATACATTATATATAGAATGTTTTTTTTCCACATATGTATTATATTTTAATTGATTAGCATATAAATCAATATCTCCAAAACTATCTTTCTTTACTTCTGTGTTATCCATAAAACCTATCTCCTTTAAACTTTTTGAAAAAGTAATTTTCTTATTAAATTTTAACAAATGGAAACGTTTTCGTCAATAGTAAAATATACTAAATAGATAAAAGATTAATTGTTGCTATTTAAAGTTATTATTTAATCTGCTCATAAACCGGAGGATCAATTTTTTTTCTGGTAATTTCAACAAGATTTAACTTTGTCATATCGACAACCGTTGTCTTTATTTTATCTTGCCTGACAAGTTCAGACATATAATTCATTAATTTCTTCTGATTATCTTTATTATCCATATTAATAAAATCAATCATTACAATTCCTGACAGATTTCTAAGTCTCATCTGATATACAATTTCTTCTGCTGCTTCAATATTTACTTTATATATAGTTTCCTCTAATTTCTTCCCTTTTATACATTTTCCCGTATTAACATCAATTACATTTAATGCTTCTGTAGGTTCTATCACAAGATAAGCTCCCGACTTAAGCCAGACTCTTTTAGATATGATTTCTTCAATTACACTTTCTATACTGTACAATTTATATAACGGCAGTAGTTTATCATTATACAACGATATTCTGCCTGATAACTCCGTATAATCATTCTTAGAAATATTAATCATTTCATCAAATATTTCTTTATCATCAGTAACAACTTCACTAATTTCTCCCTCATATGCACCTTTAATCAGTTTAAGATACTGTGATTCCTCTTTTTTCAGAAGAGAAAAACATGTCCTTGTTTCAGCGGTTTCCTTTATTCTTATCCATTCATAAATAAGACTTCTTAATTCTTCTGATAAATTCTCTATTGACGACTTTTCAGCATTGGTTCTGATAATAAGTCCATAATTTTCGTTATTCTCTATTTCAAAATCTTTAACTGTTTTACTCAATTTCTCATTAATATCTTTTTTAAATTCATTATTTTTAATTTTACCAGAAAAACCAATTCCACTTTTTCCAACATTTAGAACTATATTTTTTCCGGCAAAACTAATTTCAGAGGACAGTACCAAAAACTTGGTTTTAACGGCTGCCTTTTGTATCTGGACAATAACTTCATCTCCGACACATACTTTATCTGTATTTTTCTTATTAAGAAAAATGATATTTCTATTTTCCTCTAAGGAAAAATAACCGGTGCAGCCACTTTTATATTCAATAAAAGCCGCACTGATATTTTTAGCCACATCTTTAACCTTGCCTACATAGACATTTCCAACTGCCGATGCCTCATCTTCCCTGTTGACAAAGTTAACCTGATAAAATCTCTTATCGTCACGAAGTCCACAGAAAATGTATCTTTTTCCTTTGACATCTACATTAGTAATTATAAGTTTATTCACTATACAATAACCTCTCCAAAAGCTTCAAGTGGTATTAGTTCATCTTCTGATAAACCATAGATTTCTCTTCTTTCAACCGATAATGCAAATTCCTTTAATTCAAAGCCTGTATATTCAGCAAACGCCTGCATAACAAGTTCCGGTTTTAAATTATTTGCACTTCCCGTTGCAAGTTTCATGAAAATGCCATTATCTTTTTCTACATTTGCTTCATATATCATAGGCTTAATATTTACCATCATTTCACTCTTTTTAGTTTTCTTAAGAATCTCTATGGCTGTCCGGTTAACAAATTCAACAAATTTATCTGACAAATCCAACTCCGGCTCATAACCTTTACGAAATTTTATCATATAATCAGCACCTGCAACTAGAGACATTGCGTTCTTAGAATCCTCCGGAAGCAATCTGTAACTCAATACTTCCATACCTTCTACCATAGTTTCATTTATTCTTCTAATCATTTCATCTGAACTGTCTGTAGTGTGGACTTCGATATCTAAATATTCACCTTTACTTGTAAGTCCAACACCTAATGGTGCTGCAAAAGACATAATCTGATGTGGACTAAAACCCTCTGAATAAGCTATATCCACTTCTGCCCTGCGCATAACTTTTTGAAAGTATCTCATTATGTCTAAATGTCCTATAAATTTCATACTTCCACTTTTTGCAAATTTAATTCTTATTTTCAAAGCAGACACCTCCTCCAAAATTCATTGCTCCACATCCTGCACATTTAATACGGCAATTCGGTGTAACTGTTTCTCCTTTGGCACGTTTCCATTCGTTCTTTAAAAATGCCTTAGTAACACCTATATCTATGAAATCCCATGGAAGTAACTCATCAACATCTCTCTCTCTTGAAATATAGAAATCCATGTCAATACCAGTTTCTTCAATAGCCTTTTCCCATTTGGAATTATCAAATGTTTCACTCCACGCATCATAAATGCAGCCTGAATTATAAGCATATAAAATTGTATCTGCCACACGTCTGTCTCCTCGTGCTAACAGACCTTCAAGCACTGAAACGTCCGCTTCATGCCAATTATATTTAATACTCTTTTTGTTAAGCATTTCTTTCATCTTTGCATTAACAATCCTGGCTTTTCCCAAAAATTCTTCTTTAGTATTCATAGAAGCCCACTGAAATGGTGTAAATGGCTTAGGCACAAAGAAAGATGAACTGGCAACAATCTGTACCTTACCATTTCTTTCCTCTTTCGGAATCTGATAATATACTTCAGCAATCTTTTCTGATAATTCAGCGATTCCTTCCATATCTTCCACAGTTTCAGTTGGAAGTCCCAACATAAAATAGAGTTTTACCCTGTTCCAGCCGCCTTCAAATGCCATTGAAGCACCTTTTAATATAATCTCTTCTGTAAGACCTTTATTTATTACATCTCTAAGTCTCTGAGAACCTGCTTCCGGTGCAAAAGTAAGACTGCTCTTTCTCACGTCCTGTACCTTACTCATAACATCTAACGAAAATGCATCTATACGGAGAGATGGAAGTGAAATATTTACACCTTTATTCTTAAATTCTTCTATTAGAAAATTAACAAGTCCCTCTAAGTCCGAGTAATCACTTGAACTTAATGAACTTAGTGAAATTTCTTCATGACCTGTGTTTTTTAACATTTTATATGCTTTATCTTTTAAGAAGTCTAAACTTCTTTCTCTTACAGGCTTATACACCGAACCTGCCTGACAGAAACGACAGCCTCTTATACAGCCTCTCTGAATTTCTAACACAACCCTGTCCTGTGTAGCCTTAATAAATGGTACAAGAGGTTTTTCAGGATAAAATGTATTACTCATATCCATTACAAGCTGTTTTCTGATTTTTGTCTGTGCATGTGTATTATTAGCAGTAAAACTTTTTAAAGTTCCATCATCATTATATTCCACATCATAGAAAGCAGGCACATAAAGTCCCTCTATTTCAGCAGCCATTTCTAAAAAATCTCTTCTTGAACCACCATTCTTCTTATTTTCCTTATATTTGTCCATCAGTTCAAAATAGACCGTTTCACCTTCACCCATATAGAAAATGTCAAAAAAAGGTGCCAGTGGCTCAGGATTATAAGTACACGGACCGCCACCAATGACTATCGGGTCTTCTTCTGTTCTGTCATTTGACATCAATGGTATTTTACTCAAATCTAACACCTGAAGAATATTTGTATAACACATTTCATACTGAATTGTAATTCCAAGAAAATCGAAATTCTTAATCGGCTCCTGTGACTCAAGCGCAAATAAAGGTATATTCTTTTCCCTCATAATCTTATCCAGATCAGTCCATGGAGAATACACCCTTTCGCAATATATATCATCTCTCTGATTAAACATATCATACAAAATCTGTATTCCCAGATGTGACATTCCTATCTCGTACACATCTGGAAAACACATTGCAAATCTAATATCAATTTTAGATAAATCTTTTTTTACCATGTTGACTTCGTTGCCAATATATCTGGCGGGCTTTTCAACACTCAATAATATTTCATCTGATAATGCTAACTTTCTCAAAAATGTTACCTTACCTTTCTATCTTCTGGCAAGTTCACGGGTTATATCTTCCCATGAGACTTCTTTTTCAGCCATCAGAACCATTACGTGATATAGAAAATCTGAAATTTCATACTTAATTTCTTCTTTATCGGGATTTTTAGCGGCAATAACAATTTCAGTTGCCTCTTCTCCAACTTTCTTAAGTATCTTATCAATACCTTTATCAAAAAGATAATTTGTATAGGAACCTTCCTTAGGATTAACTTTTCTGTCTTTAATTACATTAAAGACATCTTCAAATACCATTAATGGATTAGTATCATCATATTCTTTTTTAACAAGTTCATTAAAGAAACAAGTTTTGTTTCCTGTATGACATGCAGCTCCAATCTGCTTTACTTTGGCAAGAAGAGTGTCATTATCGCAATCAACTGTCAAAGATTTAACATATTGGAAATGTCCTGATGTAAGACCTTTTACCCATAATTCATTACGGCTTCTACTGTAATAAGTCATTCTTCCAGTCTTTATGGTCATGTTAAATGCTTCTTCATTCATATAGGCAACCATTAATACTTCATTAGTCTTATAATCCTGAACAACTACAGGAATTTGTCCATCTGAGTTAAGTTTAAATTCATTAAATGGCACCTTACTTTCAAATACATTTACATTTACGCCTGAATCCTTAAGTTCATTCTTTATATTCATTATTTCGTTCGCATCAGCTAGAATTGTATCCGATGTAAAACCATATATATTTGTATATTTACAGTAATTAACCATATCTTCTGTTGTAATTTCATTATTTATAAGTAATAGTTCTATATTAATTTCAGCAAAATTCTTTGCTGCTTCCTCGGATAATTTATCTGAAAGCACAAAAACAGTAGCACCTTCGTCAAAATAGAAATTTGCCGCCTTACATAATTCTTCATCAGTACAATCCTGCTCAAATAGAACTGCAACCTTGTCCGCACCAAATCTCTCTGATGCTTCATTAACTAATTCTCTGTTATATTCCTTTGAATCTTCCAAAATTACCATTTTAGCACCTGCATAAAGATATTTCTTCACATCTTCAAGTCTTTTTATGTTTCCGCCAAGAAGAATCTGTATATCACATGCTGCTACAATTTCCTTTATAATACCGATATTCTGCTCATGTTCCTCATCAGTATCAGATATTTCAAATATCATTACTTCATCGGCACCGTCATTTTCATATTTTTCACATAAACTTACAGCATCATACTCTTGTACTTCATTTTTTATAAATGCTTTTCCACTTTTTATGGTGATTTTTGGAATAAGATTACAATAATTCATTTTTACTAACCGCACCTTTCTTTTTACAAACTTCCTTTTGTAGTCATTACATCTTTAATTCTTGAATCGGTAATTGTTGCGTCATCTAAAGCCTTTGCAAATGCCTTGAAGATGCCTTCAATAATATGATGATTATTACTTCCTGAAAGAACTTTAATATGAAGATTCATACCTGTAGCATAAGAAATTGCATAAAAGAATTCCTTAACCATCTCAGTATCAAAATAACCAACCCTGTCAGTAGTAAATTCAGCATCAAATACAAGATATGGTCTTCCTGACAAATCAAGTGCACATAAGACTAATGCCTCATCCATAGGTAAAATAACACTTCCGTACCGCTTAATGGATTTCTTGTCACCAATTGCCTCTTTTATTGCCTGTCCTAAGACAATTCCCGTATCTTCAATGGTGTGATGGGTATCTACATATAAATCACCTTTTACACTTAATTCCATATCAAATAAACCATGTCTTGTAAAACTGTCAAGCATATGGTCAAAAAAACCAATTCCCGTACTTATTTTAGCCTTTCCGCTTCCATCAATCGCAAAATACATAGATATGTCTGTTTCATTTGTTTTTCTTGATACCGATGATTTTCTTACTGCTGTCTCCATTCTTCCTCCATATCGGAGCATCTTTTTGCAAAGGCTTGCGATT
>CAZQRO010000059.1:0-3704 GCA_964595785.1 uncultured Eubacterium sp. | reverse complement strand
CACAAACTTGTTGTGTGAAAGAAAAGCACATCTGTGTTCTCTTTCACTCTTTCCTCCTTAAATAAATTCTATTCGAATCTGACTTTTATGGAATTAGCATGTGCTGTCAGCTGTTCCGCTGTTGCAAATGCCATAATATCCTCATGAATTGGTTCAAGAGCTTCTCTTGAAAATGAAATTATACTTGATTTCTTAATAAAATCGTCTACTGACAATGCCGAGAAAAATTTTGCCGTTCCATTAGTAGGAAGAACATGATTAGGGCCTGCAAAATAATCTCCTAATGGTTCAGAACTGTATTCACCAAGGAAAATTGCTCCTGCATTTCTAATCTTAGTCATTGTGTTAAACGGATCTTTAGTTACTATTTCTAAATGTTCAGATGCAATATCATTAGCTACCGCAATAGCTTCTTCCATAGTTTCAGCCAGAAGAATATATCCATAATTTTCAATCGATTTCGTAAGAATTTCTTTTCTGGATAATTCAGAAATGAATTCATCTACCTGTTTAGATACTTTATCTGCTAAATCCTCTGATGTTGTGACAAGAATTGCTGAAGCCATTTCGTCATGTTCTGCCTGTGACAACAAATCTGCAGCAACATATCTAGGATTGGCAGTCTCGTCTGCAAGAACTAAGATTTCACTTGGTCCTGCAATTGAATCAATGCTAACGTATCCATATACTGCCTTTTTAGCAAGTGCCACATAGATATTCCCCGGTCCTACGATTTTGTCTACTTTTGGAATAGATTCTGTTCCATATGCAAGTGCTGCAATTGCCTGGGCACCACCGACTTTATATATAACGTCTGCTCCTGCTTCGTTAGCAGCTACTAACGTTCCCGGATTAACCTTTCCTTCCTTATTAGGAGGCGTAGTCATAATTATTCTGTCTACACCTGCAACTTTAGCAGGCACTATATTCATAAGAACAGAAGAAGGATAAGCAGCCTTTCCACCCGGTACATATACACCGACTTTTTCAAGTGCCGTAACCTTCTGTCCTAAAATGCTGCCATCTGGCTTGCTGTCAAACCAGCTGTACTGTTTCTGTTTCTGGTGATAATCTCTGATATTAACAAGAGCTTTTCTGATAATTTCCACAAGCCCCGTACTTTCCACTTCTCTGTAAGCTTCCTCAATTTCCTCTTTTGTCACAATAATGTTATCTGCATTAATGTCTGCACCATCAAATCTCTTTGTATAGTCAAATACTGCTTCATCTTTTCTTTCTTTGACATTCTCTAAAATGTCATTTACCCTGTCAGTAAATTCTCCGTAATTATTAGGACTTCTTTTTAACAAATCATTCTGAATATTTTTTTTTGATTGCGCATCTAATTTAATAATTCTCATTTCTTCCTCCATGCCGAAGCGTTTTTGTGAAGGCTTGCGATTAGAAACTCGCTTTTGCGGTTTCTAATATGCAATTTCACAAGTTTGTGCTTCGCCACAAACTTGCTGGGTGAAAGAAAAGCACATTTGTGTTTTCTTTCACTCTTTCCTCCATTTCTGCACCACATTTGTGCAAAATAAAATATCATCTATAATACGGTTCTTAAATCTGCTAATAACTTCATTATTCTTTCATTTTCCATCTTCATGCTTACCTGATTAACCACCATTCTTGCAGATAACGGGCAAATTTCTTCTAACACGCCAAGTCCGTTCTCTCTCAATGTCGAACCTGTTTCTACAATATCAACTATAACTTCAGACAAATTAACAATTGGTGCTAATTCAACAGAACCGTTTAATTTAATAATTTCAACAGTCTGATGCTTTTTATTATAGAAATAATCTTTTGCAATATTAGGATATTTACTTGCCACCCTAATCATTTCATGATGCTTTAACAATTCATTTGCTGATTCAGGTCCACATACACACATTCTGCATTTTCCGAATCCTAAATCCATCACCTCATAGAGATTTCTTCCTTCTTCAAGAATTGTATCCTTACCAACAACACCTATATCAGCAGCACCATATTCCACATATGTAGGAACATCTCCTGCCTTTGCTAAAAAGAATTTAAGTTTTAATTCTTCATTAACAAAAATCAGTTTTCTTGTCTTTTCATCCTTCATCTCTTCACAGGTAATACCTACTTTTTCAAACATTTCAAGAGATTTTTTTGCCAGTCTTCCCTTTGCAAGTGCAAATGTTAAATATCTCATGTCTATATAATCTCCTTTTTCTCAATTCCATTACTATTTATCATAACAATTTCTGAAACATTGCATCTTTTTGCATAAGAAATGTAGTCTTCTAACTGATGATTTGAACGCTTTCTAACCATCATAACACACTCATTTTCACTTCTCAATGTTTTTGTATAATTAATTGCCTCTCTCTGATAGTCTGCTGAATAGAGAATCATCTTCATTTTTTCCTTATTTTCCATACTGATATGCTGTCTTTCAAGAGCTACCATTAACTGGTCAACATTTACCGCAAAACCAATTGCTGCAAAATCTTTTCCAAACTGTACTAAAAGATTATCGTAGCGTCCTCCTGTTACAATTGCATCACCTGTTCCATATGTATATCCTTTAAAAATAATTCCCGTATAATACTGATACATATTAAGCATTGAAAGATCAAATGAAACATATTTTTCCAAACCGTATATTTCTAAAATTCTATATAATTTTTCTAATCTTTCAAGTGCTGCTCTTGCCTTTATGCTGTCAGTTAATTGCATTGCTTCTTTAACCATGTCAATGGAACCGACAAATTCCTGAAATTTCAAAAAAATTTTCTTATCTTCATCAGAAACTTTCACACTGTCAAGTACATCTTCCACACCAAAATACTTCTTGCTCTCTAGCAGTTCTCTTAACTCTTCTACTATATCTGAGTCAAGCCCTGCTTCCTCAACAATACCCTTAAAAAATTCCGGCTGTCCGACTTCAATCTGAAATTCAGTCAAGCCTGATGCAAGTAATGATTCAATTACCATAACAATAACTTCTGCATCAGCATCCGAAGTATTGTCGCCTAATAATTCTGAACCAATCTGTGTAAATTCTTTTAATTTTCCCTGATATTCTGAGTTATTAATAAACGCATTACCGGCATAACAAAATCTGATAGGCATTTCTTCATCCATAAAATATTTAGCTGCTGCTCTGGCTATTGAAGGTGTCACGTCAGGTCTCAAAACCAATGTATTGCCTTCTCTGTCAAAGAATTTATACATATTCTTTGAAGCTACACTGCCTCTTTCTTTATTAAATATATCAAAAAACTCAAATGTAGGTGTCTGTATATCACTATAACCATAAGATTTAAAAATATCATGAATCTTATTCTGTATTAATAATTTATTATAACATTCATTATTATATATATCTCTGACTCCAACCGGTGTATGTAATAATTTACTATTCATTTTATTCCCATGCATATCGCAAACCACTTGCGATACTGCCCAAATAACTAAGTTGAAAGAAAGGGCAGATGCATTTTCCTTTCCTTTAATTCAATTTCTTTCAACCTTTTCCTCCATACCAAAATATCTCCTGCGTACACCCTGTATTTAAAGACTTACGCTACACACTTAAATCAATGCAATTATATTTTTCATTTTGCTTTATCATTGTAAAGTATTAATTCATTACAACGTTAGATTGTTAATTGTTGCGATTATACTTTATAAATCATTAACTGTCAATCTGTATTTAGTAAATATTT
>CAZQRO010000058.1:0-13694 GCA_964595785.1 uncultured Eubacterium sp. | reverse complement strand
AGCATATTTACAACAACTTTTTTATAGAATGTTCATCCGAAGGCTGAACTGTAACACGTTTATCGGTAAGACATGATACATCTGTAGACATATTGAAAAACATATATTATAATGAAAATGCTGACGAAAGAGAACTAGAAGTGGGAGAACTAGCTATAAGTAATCATAGAATACTAGCATGTGTGGATTTGATGAATGATGATACCGTATCATATTCGTCTGAAAGAACAGTAAAAAAAACAGAGGTTGACTATGTTGGTGTTATTATTTGTTCATACATAGTAAGAACTTCAAAAGAAGATGAAAGCACTACAATTAATGTATTTTATTATCATACAAAGTCAAAACAACTTATTGAAATTAAAGCATTAAAATTTAAAACAAATGATATATACCTTGATTCGGCATTATTTGTTATGAAAAATCTTAATTGTATAAAGTTCTCAAATTATACAGTTAAAGAAGCTGGTTCTGATTTAATGTTTAAATATGTATTCAAATAAAAAGATATATGTGAAATGATTTTAATACTATATAGTCAAACATAAAACAATTAAAATGGAGGAAAAGATGCAAAAAAAAATATTAAATCTTTTAATAATATGTATAGCAATGGGTATATTATGTGCTTGTGGAAGTGCTAATATCACATCTTTAAATGAGGAAAAAACAAATGAAAGTATTATAGACTTATTTTATGGTAAGGATAAGGCTAAAAGGGAGTATGCAAAAAGTATACTAAAAACAGATGTTGGGAGCATAAAAATAGGAGAATTTGAGTTTAGTATAGATGAACTAATATATGATACATGTTCAGGAATAGGAATCTATAGTATGACAATTACTAGTGAGAAAACAGATATGAATTCATTTGAAACCTATCATGGTGGAGTATATGCTTTTGTGAATTCACAGTATAAAATTCAAATAAGTGATGGGACTCAGATAGGTCCAATAGATGATATAGATAATATTGAAGAACTGTATGCGAAAATAGTTAGTAAAAATGAGATAAAAATATATAGTGGATATATAAATCAAACTCCGGAGTTTGGAGAAAAAGATGAATTACAAATTACAGTAAGAAATGAAGAAAAAGAAGATCCTGATACGAAAAATGAAGTTGGGAAGATAGAACTTCCGTTAATGAAAAATTCTGTTAAAATAATGGTAAATGAGGATTGCTATGTTTGGATATCAGGGTTTGGAATGAAAGAATATTTTTTAGTAGATAATGATATTATTGGTAATGCAAAGGAAGTATTCTTAGCATTTAATGATGGAAGCAAAATAGTAATTTGTGACGAAAATTATGATATAGGATATTTAGGCACATCAGGAGCACATAAAGGAAGTAGAATCAGAGACTTTTCAGAAGTTATAGATATTAATGAGATACAGTATTTATCTATTGATGATAAAAAGTATGAAGTTTCAAAAATTGCAGAAGTACCTAATGGACAATAGAATCATATCGTCATAGATGAGTATTTTAAAATTTATAGGATACTTAAAAGGAAAGAAATAATGTAAACATATATGTGGGATTTAATTATTGCATAGATGGTTTAATTAATGGATATATTACAGTTGCTACTCATACTAGAGAAGTATTAGTAAAAGAAGTGACAGAAGGAGGAGTATTACCTAATAGTTTATCTAAGATATACTATTTATCAGATGGAGAAATATACTTTGAAAAAGATAATAGTTATTATACTTTAGATGGCACAATCAACATTATAAAAATGAAATAAAGGAGATGTACATATATGGCTAATAAAGGTATTTTATTACTGATTCTATTGTTAATAGTGATATTGATTGTGCTAATTTCTGTTATAGTTATCCTTATAAAGGTATTAGGAAAAAAGATATATATTGTTGTTGCAGCGGTTGTAATTATTATGGGAATTGTATACTGTGTAGAGCAAATGGATTATTTCTATTACGATTCGAATAACATTGTATATTATTTAGATAATGGAGAAGAAAGAATTACAATAAAGGCGAAAAATCATTTTATAGAGAAAAGAGCCATGCTAAAGTTCGAATGTAAATATGATATTAATCATCTAAAAAGCATTATTGCTAAACAGTATAGTAATGTTATGTTTGATAAAGATAAAAATGAAGTGTGTATAATTAGTGGAAATAATATGTTCTATATATTTGCAAAAAAGGAATATAGCATATTTGGAAATAGATATGTTTATAGTATGACTGAGGCATATGTGAGCCTGCATGATATTAAAAGTACATCAGTTGATGATTATGATGTTCATATTCCGTTTCCATATGAAGAAATAGAATCTTTAGGATTACTAATTGAAGAAAAAATGGAATTAAAATGTAGATTTGAATATTTAAAAAAATATTATGAACATATGGAAAGTGCTAGAATATATGATAATAGAATAGAAATTAATTCAAATAATGTGAATGGAAAATATATAAGCATTACATATTTGGGTGATGATATAGTTCAGTTCAAAATTGAAGATAAATAATATATTGTATTATGAGTTGTAATCAGTCAATATTAGTGATTTTACAATATATATTTTGGGAAATAATGAGAATAAATATAACTGTGCAGCACCATTTGAAATTAAGATAGAACATTTGAAGTCGGGATACTAAATAATTTTTTGACCAAAGATTTGTGTATAGTACAAATCTTTGGCTTTAGAAAGGAATATGCTCATAAATATGAAAACGTATGATATTAAAAACCTAAAACAAAATTATAATATTGATACCATCACCTGTTTTGAGCATCCAATAGCAGTTGCGCTTAGTCATTTTAATGATAAGTGCAGCAACTGCTATATAATGCTTTCAAAACTGTATGGAATGTATATATATGGACAGAATAAGGAAAACAGGGAAAGAATATTTGAAGATTTAGATAAAATATTTGAAATCCGAGTGATAACAGATAAGAAAATAACTTGGAAACTGATTAAGGAAAATGTAGACAATGGAAATCCGGTAATAGTTGGAGTTAATCTTCGCGAAATATTCTATAGCGAACATTATATGAAGAAAGACTGGGGACATTGGATATTGGTTAATGGTTATGATGATATGAATTGTACATTGAACATATTTGATAATGCACAGTATGGTATTCTTGGTGAAAAATATGGAGAATTTGTTATTACATATGACTTATTGTTAAAGGCATCAAAGAGTTACAGAAAAAAATATGATAATGAATACAACTGTATGATTTTGAAAAAACAGAATAAATTTAATTATCAACAGGTAGTTGAATATATTATAGGAAAATATTCAGAAATTGATTTGCAAAATGAAGAGGTATATAGGATAAGACATTTGTTGATAACACTTAATGATTTAGCAAAAACAGGACAGGCATATTCAGAATTTTATTTAGAGGAATTTAAGAAGAAAATCATTAATATTAACAAATACAGAGAAGCATTTTTAAATGAAATTTGCAATGCTTTGATAGAATTAGCTTGTGACATTGATATGGTAGATAGCATAAGAAAGCAGGCAGTCGAATTACAGGAAAAGTGGAAATATTATTCTTTAAAATATTCTGTAAGGGCATCATCTGGTAAATGTGAAAAAATAGTAATAGATAATGTCATAATGGAATTGGAAAAAGACTTGCAGAAAAACATCGTGGAAAGTATAAAGTTTATTTCAAAATCTAATGATGAAACGAGTGAGTGTAACAAAAAGGAAAATAAGATTACATACAGAATGGAAAATAACAAAGATAGAATAATATATGGGACAGATGATAATATAATATTTGAATTTGAGGGTAATAGGACATATAATTGGTGGATAGAAGATGATGCACCAAAAGTATGTATTTTAGAAGAAAATCTTGATGAAATAAATGAGGGTAAATGTTTTACATTAACAGCTAAGATGAAGATTGAAAAAAGCAGGGATTCTGTAGGTGATGAATTATTTCAGGCAGGATTTTATTTAAGGACGCATATTAATGACAGTAATTATATGTGTGCGATAGAGAATAAAGAAAACTGGGTATTAGACAAAGTGGGGTATGATGGAATAAAGAAAAGTATTAACAGTGAGTATGATATTTTTGTTAAGATAGTTAATAATAAAATTATTTTTGGAACATTTGTGGTAAATGAAGAAAGAGTAATAGCTGAAGAAAAAATTATTACAGAAGGACATTTTGAGATGGGATTAGTATGTAAAACTTGGAATAAATCGACAGGGTTAAAAGTTCAATTCAATGATATTAATATAAGTAGCAGGAAAAGTCAGATAAATGAGGATAATGATAATGAAAAGTAAGAGAAATTTTATTGCAGCAGGAATTATTATAGTTATATTAGTACTTGTGTGTGGTGTCTGCATTTTTGCTAAAAATTCTAAAAAAATTGATTTGGACATAAATGCACAGAATGTTAATTATATTGAAATACAGTATCATAGCAGCATACATAAAATAAATAATGCAGAAGTTATTAGTGATTTACTGAAGGGTTTTGCAAAATTAAAGGTAGAAAAAGAAAATTTTTTTAGCAGACATGGTTCATCAAAAAATATGTGTAAAGTGACATTGTATAATGATATTAGTAAAGATAAATTAATTGCTGATATAAATATTAATTCAAACAGTGAGTTAGGATTTAAAGGGGATATATATAAAATTATATCAGATATAGAGCTATATACTAAAGCAAAAGATATAATATCATATTGCAATATGTATTTAGAAGAAATTAGAAAAGAGAATATCTATAAATATGATGTAAAAGGAATCGATGAAAATACTGTAGAAGATATAGCAGAGTTATATAATGGATTAGTCGATGCCAAGCCAATTAGGGAATCAGAATATATACAAAGTGATAAGAGTATACATTTTGAAACTTTGGATGAAAAATATATTACAATTTGTTTTTCAGAAGATAAAGCATACATTTGTTATGAATACAAAAAATATAAAAGTTATTTTGAATGTAAGACAGATTAACAAAATACATAGACATAAAGTCAGGAGAAATATTTTGATTAATACAAAAAGAACAGATAATTACAATACCCAAAAAGGAATAGAATGTTTAAGTTCCTGCATATATAACAAACTTTATAATGATGGAATCAACATTAGAAAGAGTGATATATTTTTTGCAGGTAACGGATTTGAACTTCATTACACGGGAAAGTTTGAAAGCAGGATGATTTATTCTAAGCAGTATGAAAGCAATTATAAGTTTATTAAACTTTTTATGGGGAAGAGCAGAGCAGATAATTATCATAGTAATGCATTTGAAAATATGAGAGATTTTCTTATTAAACAGACAGAAGAAAATGGAGAGGTTATCATAAGGGTATCGAGTTCGTGGCTGCCATATAATAAAGTGTTTCATGATGATAAAGCTATTTCACACTATATAAATGTATTGGATTATGAAACTGGAAGATTTGTTATAAGTGATGGGTGTCCTCCTGTAACGGGAAATGAAATTTATTTTGGAACTATAGAAGAGAATGTTCTGATTGATAACTGGAAGAATATGAATGGCGAATATTTTATTATTAAATATGACAGGCAGTCTTTATCAGATGTTAGTGAATATGCCGGGAGCGTACTTAAAAAACAATTATTAAGGTATCTGAAATGTGATTATAATCCCATTAGAAAAAAATATAATGGTTATAAATGTTTTCTGACAATGTTAGAAGATATGCAGCCATTATTCGATAATGAAGTTGCTGAATTAGGCAAAATAGTATTAGAATGTAATCAGCAGTTTAGAATAAATGGATTTTTTCAGTCTAAGGAATTCCTGTTGGAGAAACTGCGAGAGATAAGTATTGACGAAAATATGGTTAATAATTATGAAGATATATATAAACAATGGAACAGGTTGCTGCTGATGTTAACCAAAGCAGGAATAAAGCAGGATAAGAAATTGTTTTTGGAAATATTTAAGGAAGCAGATAGGCTGACTTGTGAGGAAAATATATTAATACAGAAGGTTTATAATATTCTATGAAAAGGGGAAAAGCATAATATGAATATACATAAAATATATGTTGATATACCGGATAAATTAAAACGCAGTGATTTTATTAAGCAGATATCATTTATTTCAAAAACAATAGTAGGCTATTCATTTGAAAGTAATAAGTTAAGCATATCCTATAGGGATTTGATTGGGGAGGAAGAATTAAGAGGCAGAATAGCGGACACAATGAACAGGTTTGTAACTTCTGATTCGGAAGAAAAAGAAATCATGTATGAATCCGGCAGTAAGGACAGGACGTTTTATGATGAGGCTGACATACTGTGCAGTGGAGAGGTTATAAGTTTCGATAACGGAATAATTGCATTTAGTGGAAATGCTGCCAGATTATTTGATTATTTTGATTGTATTTTCAAAAAATTTGCATTGGAGTTATCGGCAGAAGAAGAAAAGTATCCTGTTCTTCTTCCGAGAGATACATTAAGAAATACAGGATATCTTAGAACGTCACCGCAGTACAGTATGATGGTTGGTGATGTAGATGAGGATATGGAGTGTCTTGAGAGAATTTCTAAGGCAAATAATGTTGAAGAAACAATGGAAATATCAAAGTTTGTATTATCTCCGTCAGCTTGTTTTCATGTATACGAGCGATATAGAAATGCTGTCCTTGAAAAAAATATAGCAATAACACTTTTACAGAATGTGTTTCGAAATGAAGGAAGATTCTCGTGGCGTGAATATGGGAGATTAAGAGACTATCATGTGAGGGAAGTGGTATTCATTGGAAATGATGATTATGTAAGCAGTTCACTTAACAGTATGATTGATAAGACAAGCAGGCTGATGCAGGAATTACAATTAGTTGGTGGTATAGAAAGTGCATGTGATCCGTTTGTTATTCCGCAGATGCAGCGATTTAAGTTAATACAGCTTAGTAATAAGGCAAAGTATGAAGTGAGATTAAATTGCAGTGAAGATGAAAAGTTATCATCGGCATCATTTAACCGCCACGGAAATGCATTTACCAAGCCATTTAATATCAGTATTGAAGATATAAGCGATACTGTAACAGGATGTGTAGGTTATGGAATAGAGAGATGGGTACTTGCATTCTTGAGACAGTATGGAACAAAGGCGGAAGAATGGCCAATATGTGTTAGAAAATTCATGAAAGAATACATAGAATAAGATATTAGAAGCGGAATATCGAAATTGGAAGTTTATTATTAAGCAGAAATATAATTGTTAAAAATTGACACGGAGGAAAAAATGGAAGAAGAAATACTTAAGATATGCGAAGAAAATGTAGTGGATAAGGAAACAGAGAAACACTTAACCATAGAGAGTGAAATAAGCAAAGAGAATGGATTGGATTCACTGGCACTTATGAATATAATAATTGATTTGGAAAGTCAGTATGATATTGATTTAGATGACTATATCGTGGAGATTAGTAAAGCAAGAACAGTTGGGGATATCATTAAATGTGTGTGTGGCATTATACGAGATACAACTGAAAATATGTGAAAAGTGAGAAGGAAGTAAAAAAGAAGTCTTTGACAGGAGATACAGAAATCAGTATATTAACTTTTTTAAAACTTTACATTTTTCTGTAATAATATGGTATAATTGCCAACATATATGTTATATACTAATAAGATTAAGGAATCAGAAACATTACTTAGAATAATATGAGAGAATGCATTTGAAAGACTAATCATAATAGTAAATTATACGATATGGAGGATAGTGTGAAAAATATGCTTGATAGCATATTTTTCACACATAAGTTTGTGACGAAGCACAAACTTGAAATTGCACATGAGAAATTGCTTTTGCGGATTTCTCATGGCAGTGCCTTCGCAAAAAACAGCTTCGGCATGAAAGGATTAGAATGAATATTTCAAATATTAGAAATTATACATTACAGGAAAAGAAAGAACTTAAAGATATAGATTCTATGGGATATGTATTAAGACATGATAAATCAGGAGCAAGAGTGATTTTAATAGAAAATGATGATAATAATAAAACATTTTCTATAGGTTTTCGAACACCGCCGTCTGATGATACAGGTGTAGCACATATCATGGAACATAGTGTTTTATGTGGTTCGGAGAAATTTCCTGTTAAAGACCCTTTTATGGAATTAGTAAAGGGGTCATTAAATACTTTTCTTAATGCCATGACTTATCCGGACAAGACTATTTATCCCGTGGCTAGTACTAATGACAAGGATTTTCATAACCTGATGGACGTATATTTAGATTCGGTATTTCACCCTAATGTATATAAGAGAGAAGAGATTTTCTGTCAGGAAGGTGTAACATACAGTCTTGAAAGCGAAGATGGAGAACTTACCTATAATGGGGTAGTGTATAATGAGATGAAAGGAGCATTTTCTTCACCTGATGATGTTATAGAGAGAGTGATTGCAGAATCACTGTATCCGGATACTTGTTATGGTGTGGAATCCGGCGGGAATCCTGATTATATTCCGGAACTGACATATGAGAAGTTCCTGGATTTTCATAGGAAATATTATCATCCATCTAATAGTTATATATATATTTATGGGGATATGAACATGGAAGAAACCTTGAGATGGCTTGATGACAGATATCTTAGTGAATTTGAAAATATTAAAGTTGATTCGGAGATAAAATATCAGAAATCATTTGAAGAAATGAATGAAGTAAGAGAAACATATTCAATTTCAGAGGGTGAAAGTGAAAAAGATAACACATATTTTTCTTATAATTTTGTAACGGGAGATATTTTAGATAAGGAATTATATTTGGCGTTACAGGTAATTGAATATGCCATAATCTCAATGCCGGGAGCACCGATTAAAAAAGCACTTTTAGAAAAAGGAATAGGGAAAGACATATCAGGAAGATTTAATAATTATATATTACAGCCTTATTTTAACTTTACGGCAAAGAATGCCAATGAAGAGGACAAAGATGAATTCGTGGCAACTATAAGGGGAGAACTTGAGAAACTTGTTAAAAACGGAATAGACAAGTCCTCTCTTCTTGCGGCACTCAATGTATTCGAATTCCAATACAGGGAAAATGATTTTGGCTCATATCCTAAGGGACTTATGTTTAGTTTTCAGATATTTGACAGCTGGCTTTATGAGGATTCAGACCCTTTCAGACATTTAGAACAGAATGAGCAGTTTGCGAAGATGCGTAAGATGATAGATACAGACTATTTTGAACAGTTGATACAGAAATATTTTCTCGATAATAAACATTCGTCACTTGTGGTTCTTGTTCCCGAAAAGGGACTTACGACTAAGAAAGACGAAGAATTAAAGGTAAAATTAGCAAAGATTAAATCAGAAATGTCGAATGAGGATATAGCAGAATTAATAGAGAAGACACATAAACTGAATAGATATCATGAAACTCCGTCTACAGCAGAAGAATTAGATACAATTCCTGTACTTAAGCGAGAAGATTTGTCTAAAGAAGTAGAGCCGTTTGATAATACAGTTACAAAGACAGATGGTGTGACGGTGGTACGACATGATATATTTACAAATGGAATAGGATATTTAAGTCTGTGCTTCGATGTGAGTGATATTCCATTTGAACTGCTTCCATATCTGGTGGTTTTGAAAGGTTCATTAGGATATATGGATACAGAGAAATACTCATATACAGACCTTAGCAATGAAATCGGAATTCATACAGGGGGCATTTATCAGGAGATAAATGTTTATAGAAATGTTGATAATCCTGATAAATACAATATTAAATTTGAAGTTAAGGCAAAAGTATTTTTTGATAAAATTGCAAAAGCAATTGAACTTATTAATGAGATTGCATTTAAAACCAAACTGGGTGACACAAAGAGACTTTACGAAATAATATGTGAGGGAAAATCTAATCTGCAGGGAAGTTTTATGAGGTCATCAGATGCAGCCGCCGTACTTAGAAATCTTTCATATATTTCTAAGGTTAGTGCAGTTACAGAAAAATTAAAGGGAATATCGAATTATAAATTTATTGAAGAAATGGAAAGCAGATTTGATGAGAAGAAGGAAGAACTCGTCAGCAAACTTAATGAACTTGTCAAATATGTTCTCAGAAAGGATAACCTTGTAATCAGTTATACTGCTAATGATGAAGGTTATAAATATCTTGAAGAAAGCGTTCATAAACTTATCAGCAATTTATCTGAAAATGATAAGCATAAGGACATATTTGCAGGGGAGAAGTCAGATATTATTATTAGTAAGAAGAATGAAGGTTTTAAGACGTCTGCACAGGTTCAGTATGTTACACGAACAGGTAATTTTGTAAGAAAAGGCTTTGAATATGATGCAGGTCTGCGAGTTTTAAAAACTATACTTAATAGCGAATATCTGTGGAAAAATATAAGAGAAAAGGGTGGAGCATACGGCTGTAACTGTATGTTCAGCAAGTCTGGTGAGTCATACTTTTCTTCTTACAGAGACCCAAAGCTGATGAAGACAAATGAAGTGTTTGATAATGTTCCTGAATATATAAGGACATTTGATACAGATGAAAGAAATATGACAAAATATATTATCGGAACTATAAGCGGAATGGATACACCGCTTACGGCAATGTCTAAGGGTGGGCGTTCGATGGCGGCATATTTTAACGGTGAACGAATCTCTAACCTTAAGAAAGAGAGAATGCAGGTTCTAAACATTACTCAGGACAAAATAAGAAGTTTTGCAAATCTGGTGGCAGCCGTATTAGAAGATAACAGCATTTGCGTCGTTGGTAACGAAGGAAATATTGAGAAAGATAAGGAATTATTTAAAAATACAGTGAACCTGTTTGAATAAGAGAGGAAAATGAATGAACGAGTTAAACGATTTACTTAGCAATGAGAAACAGATAAAATCAGGATTTGTAACACTTATCGGTCGTCCTAATGTGGGAAAATCCACGTTAATGAATAAGATAATCGGTCAGAAGATAGCCATAACTTCTAATAAACCACAGACCACAAGAAACAGAATTCAGACTGTATATACAAGCGAGGAAGGTCAGATAATTTTCTTAGATACACCTGGAATTCATAAGGCAAAGAATAAATTAGGCGAATATATGGTAAATGTTGCTGAAAGAACATTAAAAGAAGTTGATGTCATATTATGGCTTGTAGAACCATCTAGCTTCATAGGTGCGGGAGAAAAACATATAGTTGAGCAGCTTAAAAATGTAAAGACTCCTGTTTTTCTGATTATAAATAAAACGGATACTGTTAAAAAGGAAGAATTACTTAAGTATATTGATACTTACAGAAAGGTATATGATTTTGCAGAGATTATTCCGGCTTCAGCACTTAAGGGAGATAATACGGATACAGTTATTGAGATGATTTATAAATATCTTCCATATGGTCCGGCATATTATGATGAAGATACTGTAACAGACCAGCCTATGCGCCAGATTGCCTCAGAACTTATAAGAGAAAAGGCACTTAAGTGTTTAGATGAGGAGATACCACATGGTATAGCAGTTGCCATAGACAGAATGAATTTTCGAAAAGATGGAAGCATTGTGGATATAGATGCCACCATAGTGTGTGAAAGAGAATCACACAAAGGTATCATTATCGGTAAAGGCGGGGCAATGCTTAAGAAGATAGGAAGTGCTGCCCGTTATGAAATAGAGAAGCTTGTAGAAACACAGGTCAACTTAAAACTATGGGTCAAGGTTAAAAAAGAATGGAGAGACAGTGATTTTCTGCTTAAGAACTTTGGGTACGATAAGAAAGAAATAACTAAGAAATAGATAACTAAAAAATGTATAACCAATAAATAGATAAACAGATATGAACTAACCAGAAACAGCATAAGAATAGAAACAGATATAGAATTAAAAATATAGAATTATATAGAATTAAAAATATAGAATTAAATAAAGTAAGAATCAGATGAAATGGAGTCGAGATGGATTCGCTGATATTAACAGGTATGGTGATAAAAACTTCAGATGTAGGTGAGTATGACAAACGGCTGGTTATTCTTACAAAAGAACGTGGTAAAATAGTTGCATTTGCAAGAGGTGCAAGACGTCCGAAAAGTATGCTTGTGTCTGCTGCGAGGCTATTTGCTTTTGGAGAATTTTCATTGTATGAGGGCAAAGAAGCATATAATGTGCAGAAAATTGATATTGATAATTATTTTACGGAAATTTCTAATGATATAGAAGCAATGTGTTACGGAAGTTATTTTCTCGAATTTGCAGATTATTTTACAAAAGAAGGAATAGACGGAACAGAAACACTGAAACTTATATACCAGTCACTACGGGCTTTAAATAATGAGAAAATTCCAAGCGAATTAGTTAGATATATATTTGAACTTAAGATGTTAGTGATTAACGGAGAATATCCGGAAATGTTTGAATGTGTAAGTTGTAAAAATAAGTCACCGGAATATTTCAGTGTGATAAGAGGTGGCATGGTATGTGATAATTGTATAGGAAAAACCGGAGATGCTGTGCATATTAATACATCAACAATTTATACAATGCAATATATCATTACTTCAAAGGTGGAAAAGTTATATACATTTGTTGTTAATAAAGACATTTTAGATGAAATTGGTTTTATAATGAAAAGATATTTAAAAATTTATGTAGAAAAAGAATTCAAATCATTGGAAATTCTTAATACATTGTTGAAATAAATTATTCAATGGGGTATAATATGGTAAGTTTTTTTGAATGGAGGCTGACATGAAAAAGAAAAAAGGGATAGTTCTTGGATGTATGATTACTGCAATGGCAATTTGCCTGTGTGGTTGTTCGTTATCTAAGAAATCATCGGCAAAGGCTAAGGACAGTGAAATAGTAACTGTTGGTGAAGATAATAGTGTTGTAGTAACATACACAGATGATTTTGACGAGGAATACTATGACAAGGATGAATTGGAGAAATTAGTTGACAGTGAGATTAAAGAATTTAATGAAACATATGCATTAGATAAGACAAAAGGAATCACAAAGGAATCTCTTAATGTAAAAAGTAAAAAAGCAACTTTGAAACTTAAGTTTTCTTGCTATCAGGATTATGAAACATATTGTAAGAATTATGTAAGCAGTACACGTAATACAAAGCTCTTTATTGGTACATATGAAGAAGCAGTGGCAGCAGGATATAATTTTTCAGGCAAATGTACTAAGACAGAAGATTCTTCTGAAATGACTGTTGAAGATATTCAGAATGAAAAAGGAGTCGGGGTGTTTTATACTAATGAAGGAACTACAATTAAATTTCCAGGCGAAATTATTTCAATAGGACAGAATGTAACGGTTAAAGATGGTCTGGCAAAAACAACAGATAAGAGAGAGAATTATATAATTTATAAGTTACCATAACGGTTCAGAGTGGAATTATGAACAATTACAAATAATATAGCTGGCAATAGCAGAAACGAGGAAAATATGAACAATACTGAAAAGACGATGGATAAAATTGTTGCATTAGCAAAAGCAAGAGGATTTGTATATCCTGGTTCAGAGATATATGGTGGTTTGGCTAATACATGGGATTATGGTAATCTCGGTGTTGAACTTAAGAACAATGTAAAAAAGGCGTGGTGGGATAAATTCATACAGGAGAATCCATATAATGTTGGTGTTGATTGTGCCATTCTTATGAACCCACAGACATGGGTGGCTTCAGGACATTTAGGAGGAT
>CAZQRO010000057.1:0-13816 GCA_964595785.1 uncultured Eubacterium sp. | reverse complement strand
TTGGTATGAAATCCCGTGGTGTATATGAAACTCCTGGCGGAACAATTCTTATGGAAGCACATAACCAGCTTGAAGAATTAGTTCTTGACCGTACTACAATGGATGTGAAGAAAGATATGGGTAACAAATTTGCTCAAATCGTATATGAGGGAAAATGGTTTACACCACTTCGTGAAGCAGTTCAGGCATTTGTTGAATCTACACAGGAATATGTAACAGGCGAAGTTAAATTCAAACTTTACAAAGGTAATATCATTAAAGCCGGTACCACTTCTCCTTACTCATTATACAGCGAATCATTAGCAAGTTTCACAACAGGTGAATTATATGACCACCATGATGCAAGCGGATTCATCACATTATTTGGTCTTCCACTTAAGGTTAGAGCGATGAAATGGGAGCAGGCCGGATTAGATAATAAATATATGAAATAATAAATATGTGAAACAACACATATTATGTGAATTTTCAGAATATATAACAGTCCCAAATGTCAGATTCAATTTTGACATTTGGGACTGTTTTTTTGATATAGCTTTGATGATGTTGGGGGCAAATTTATCTTACTCCAGTCTAGGGGCCACACTAACTTTTAGACACTCTTCACTAATGGATTGCTGCTCTATTGTCTGTTATTCAGTAACCCATATCTGCGAATCAGTTACATTTGCATTATTAACCGTGCTATAATTATCAGATGCTGCCACATTTCCATCAATACCCATTGATGCCAGTTCATTTGCAAGCATCTGCGACTGTTTAAACGTAGTCTCATATACATATGTTCCGTCTAACATTGCCGTCAAATCATCTTTATCAAGCGATGTTCCGTCTGCAAAACTTCCTGTAAAATTCTGGTAATCACTGCTATAGAAATAATTCTCTATAATTAGCTTGTCTGCTGTTCCGCTAAGCTGCATCTCAAGATTATTGCTGTCTCTGCTCAATAATACATCTTCTATGGTTAATGATTTCAGTTCGTCTGCCTCTGATATTCCGTTGCTGTTTTTATCCTGCCAGACAAGCAGTTTGGAATACACTTCGTCTTTTTCATCTATCACTCCGTCATTGTTGCTGTCATACTGTGATAACGCCTCGAATCCTGATTTTGCAAGTGAGCCATTTGCCATAAGTGTAGATGTTCCAAATAATTCTGAACCGTCATTTATAAAGCCATCTGAGTTCAAATCAAAAGCAAGTAATCCATCGTCTTCGGATACCCACTGTGTTTTTTCGGACAGTCCACTGTTATTGTTATCAAAATATACTCCATCTTTTACACCTGTTAATTCGAATCCATCACCATCTAAATCTATTACCAACGGGTCTGCAATATAACGTCTTGATGAACCTGCAATGCCAAAAAGGTCTGCGAAATATCCGACTACGTCTCAATTGAGTCTTTTTACTTCATTTTTCAGTTTTATTGTCATATATTTCTTCTCTCTCCTTATCAATTTTCAGGTTTACATGGCTAATTATACTAATAAGATATAAATTCTGCAAGTAAATTGCCAAAACTTTACATTCTGCATTTTATCAATATTTACGTTTAATTTACATGCATGATTCATTGTTTGACTTGCAAATATGCATACGATTTAGTAATATATAAATTAGGTTTTTGTGTCTTTTAACCAAAAAGAACAATTGCAAAGTTTTAACTTGGCAGAACGGAGGAAATATGCATACTGTTGATATAATTGTTCCCTGTTATAACGAAGAAGAGGGATTGGGTATGTTTTATGAGGAAACTTCAAAAATCATAAATACAATTGAGAATTTTTCATTTAATTATATATTTATAGATGACGGAAGCAAAGATAATACTTATAAGGAAATATTAGATTTAGCAAAGATACATTCTAATATAAAATATGTTTCTTTTTCAAGAAATTTCGGCAAGGAAGCCGGTATGTATGCCGGTATGAAATATTCATCTGCTGAATATGTAATTATTATGGACGCTGACTTGCAACATCCGCCCGCTTTAATACCACAGATGATTAGTGGTATTAAAGAAGGTTATGACTGTGTTGCAGCAAGACGTACTGACAGAAAAGGCGAAGCACATATTCGAAGCCTCTTTTCAAAGACTTTCTATAAATTAAGTAATAATATGACTGATATTAATCTTATTCAGGGTGCCGTGGATTACAGGATTATGTCGAGACAAATGGTTAATGCAGTGCTTGATTTAGCTGAAGTGCAGCGTTTCTCAAAGGGAATATTTGAGTGGGTCGGTTTTAAAACTAAATGGATTCCTTATGAAAATGTAGAACGTACTGTCGGGACTACAAAATGGAGTTTCTGGGGATTATTTAAATATGCCATTGACGGTATAACTGCTTTCTCTGTTACTCCGCTTAGAATTGTAACAGGCTGTGGCTTTTTAATATCTCTTTGTGCATTTATATATATAATAGTTACTATTATCCAGACACTGGCTTTTGGAATTGACGTTCCCGGTTATGTAACTACATTGTCAGCAGTACTGTTTCTTGGCGGCATTATTGAATTCTCTATTGGAATTCTTGGCGAATATATTGGGCATATTTATGTAGAAAGCAAGAACAGACCTATTTTCATAACTAAAGATACTAATATTGACTTGAAAGGAATTAATGAAAGACATGACTAAGTTAAAAAAACTAATTAATAAGGAAACTTTCCTTTATCTGGTATTCGGTGTACTTACCACGGTAGTTGACTTTCTGGCATATATTATTCTTACACATATGTCTGTTAACTTTATGGTGGCAAATGTTATTTCGTGGATTTTTGCTGTAATTTTTGCTTATGCTACTAATAAGATTTTTGTATTTAACAGCAAATCCATGAAAAAAGATGTACTGATTGATGAAATTCTGGGATTTATAAGTGCAAGACTTTTTTCGCTCGTATTCAGCCTTATTTTCATCTATTGTATGGTAACTCTTTTAGGAACTAATGACTTAATTGCCAAGATTCTTTCTTCTGTATTTGTAGTTATTACTAATTACATATTAAGTAAATTCTACATTTTCAGGAAAGATGCTGAATCCGGCAAACGCTCTTTTGTGGACTTCTTATGTGACAATCTGTCCCTTGTTGTTGCATTTATCATTCCACTTGTAATTCTGATTATTATTTATTATATGAGAGGTATTTATCCGTTTGGCGATAATACTTATCTTAGAAGTGACTGTTACCACCAGTATGCACCTTTTATGAAAGAATTGTATAACAAGTTAACTACAGGCGGAAGTCTCACTTATTCATGGAATATTGGTCTGGGTGTCAATTTCAGTGCTTTGTATGCATATTATCTGGCAAGTCCTGTCAACTGGTTAATCGGTCTTGTTACTCCTAATCACATTCCTGAGGCAATGAATTTATTTATTGTTGTTAAAGCTGCCTTATGCAGTCTTACATTTGCATATTATCTGAGTAAACATTTTAAGACTAAGAAGATGACTATTGCTTCACTTTCAGTATTCTATGCATTATCTTCTTACTTCTGTGCTTTCAGCTGGAATCTTATGTGGCTTGACTGCCTCGTACTTCTTCCGCTTATCATTCTTGGTCTGGAGAAGTTAGTTAAGGAGAATAAATGTTATCTCTACTGTATTACACTTGGTCTTGCAATTTTATCAAATTATTATATTGCAATTATGATTTGTATCTTCTGCGTTCTTTACTATATCGTTCTCATATATAGTGATGATGTTAAGAAGAATATAAATTATTATATTCTAAAATTCAAGAATTTTGCCATTTACTCACTGTTAGCCGGAGGATTTGCTGCCATTACGGTACTTCCTGCATATTATGCCTTAAGTTCTACCGCTTCCGGTGATTTTGAATTTCCTAAGACTATTATTACTTATTTTTCAATGCTTGATATGTTATCACGTTCATTGATTAATGTGGAAACGGCTGTATTTTCAGCACATGACCCGAACCTTTACTGTACTGTTGCAGTATTTTTACTGCTGCCGCTGTATGTTATTAATCCTAAGATTAAATTCAAGGAAAAGATTGCCAAAGTTGCTTTGATATTCTTCTTCCTTATAAGTTTTAATACAAATATACCTAATTACATCTGGCATGGATTCCATTATCCTAACAGTCTTCCTGCAAGAGAATCTTTCTTATATATATTTCTGATTCTCACAATGTGTTATGAATCTCTGATTAAGATACGGGAAATAAGCATGAAACAATTATGCAGTTGTTTTGCCGGTTCCTTAGCACTCATTCTTCTAATTGAAGAACTTTATGTATCTGATACTTATACATCACTTACAATATATATCAGCATAACATTTATATTATTTTACATCATTGTTATTGCCTTATTAAGAAGTAATAAATACAAACAGAATTTTGTAACATATTTGCTTCTTATTATTGTCGCTGCTGAAGCATTTATTAATACTGAAGAAACTACACTCAGTACCTGCACACGTTCACTTTATCTCAATGATAATGAGGCAATTGAAACCCTTGTAAATACGGCTAATGACGCAGAGGGAGATAACTTCTTCAGAGTGGAAAAGGCTGACCGCAGAACTAAGAATGATGCCGCATGGAATAACTACTATGGTGCGTCTACATTTTCTTCGACTGCCAATTCCGGATTAAGTGAATACTATGGTTCCCTCGGTTTTGAAGAGTCTACAAATGCTTATGCTTATTATGGTCACACACCATTGACAGAGGCAATGTTCTCCATAAAATATATATTAAGTTCCACAGAACTTCCTGAAACCGAATTTATTTCAGCTTTTGCAAATACTTCGTATGACGTAACTAACTATATTGATAATAAGGTTACCTCTAACCGTTCCTACTATATGTATAAGAATAATTACACACTTCCGCTCGCATTTATGATGCCGGAAAATATTGAAAGTACATGGGCAAACAGTGACCCTAATCCTTTCAATGTACAGAATAATTTATGTACTGCCATTACCGGAAATGACACTCCTATGTACACCAGACTAAATGTATCAACGATTGGTGAACAAAACAGTATAACTATTGATACTGATACACACTTATATATATATGTTACCACTTCTCTTGACTCTGTAAATGTAACTACCACAAGCGGCACAGGTGAGGTATCTTCTAAGAACTATAATTCAATGACTCACAGACACATATTAGATTTAGGATATCTTGACGCAGGCTCAAATGTATCTATTTCTTCTTCTGACTCTGAAGTCAATATGATTCAGTTATATGCTTACGGTTTTGATTCAGATGTTTTTCATGAGACATTCGATGAATTAAATTCTAATCCAATGGAACTTACTTATTTCTCTGATACTAATTTAAAGGGAGAAATCACGGTAAATAAAGATGGATTATTGTACACATCCATTCCTTATGACAAGGGCTGGTCTGTATATGTTGACGGTAAAGAAGTTAAGACTCATGATTTTAAAGATGCACTGTTATCTGTCTATCTTACGGAAGGACAGCACGAAATTGAATTCAGTTATTCCCCTGTAGGATTTAAACAGGGAATTCTATTAACATCATTGAGCATTGTAATATTTGTCATAATCATTATTACTGATGTCTCAAAGAATAAACGTCAAAAAAGAAATGCTGTTGTAAACAGTTAATACTGCTGCACTCAAAAATGTGGCTCCTGATTCATTGGATTGTATATAATTTTCTTCCAATGCTGCATGGAGCCACATTTTTTAACTTTCAAGTATAAAAATACTCTTATACTGTCTGTATCTATTTAACCTGTGAACTTAGTATATCGATACATGAATAGAAATTTGATACTTTTATATCTTTCATATCATCAAATGATATCTTGTCCCATATATCATCATTGAATTCCGATGAAACTGATTCAATGAACGGATCATATATCTCTTTAAAATATTTATCTTTTTCTTCTTTAATCATTTCTTCCTTATGAGCTAAAGTCTCATCTTCTAAATAATCACTTATGCATTTTATTACATAATATCCGTCCGGTGTTTCAACGATACCACTGATTCCACCTGCTTTAAGTGAAAATGCCGCATCTTCAAATTCCTTAATCATTTCACCCTTGCCAAACTGATATTCCACCTGGTCAGCATCCGTATTATTAGATGCCACTGCCATAAAATCTTCACCACCATTGATTGAATCTAGAAGTTTCTGTAATTCGTCTTTAGACTTTTTCTTCTCTTCATCAGTATATTCTACACGATTGCCATCTGCATCAATAGTATAAGTCTTCGAATAAATACTTGCTGCTTTAATAACTTTTGCATCTGCATCACTTATTTCAGGATTGATATCTTTCGTCAGTTCTGTATATACCTTGTCCGCAAGTTTATATTCCGTATAAGCTTTCTCAACTGTCTTAAGTGTTACATTCATATATTCTTTTTCTTCATCTGTCAGACAGTTAAAATATACGTCTGAATCTGATTTAATCCATTCTTCTTCCTGCTCCGTCAACTTAACTTTCTTGTTTTTTACTAACAGATTAAGTGTCTTAATCTCTGCTAACCGGCTCTTAACATTTTCCTTTACATAATCCTCTAATGTTACTCCGCCTATATCTTTATCCCATATATCTGTTCCATATGACTGCTCATATCTGTTTTTCTCAGTAGTCAGATATAGCATTGCCTCTGACACACTTAATACACTTCCATCTATTTTAAATAATTCCGAATCCTTTAATCCTGTTGAAAAGTATATTTTTTTACCACCAACACTGCATCCACATAGCAGCATTGATGCGCTTATAACTGCTGCTACTGCTCTAATTAACTTTTTTCTCATCTGCTAACACCTCCACACTCACCAAATCAATTCCAAGTCTGTCTCTCACTTCATTGTATAATCCTGCTATCGGCAAGCCCACCACGTTATTATAATCTCCATTTATTTTTCTCACAAATTTCGCAAATTCACCCTGAATTCCGTAAGCTCCTGCCTTATCCATAGGCTCTTCCTTAGCAATATATTCACTGATGTCGGTTTCTGATAAGGCTGCCACAAATACATCTGTTTTTTCTGCAAATGTAATCTCTTTTCGAACATTTCCGGCTAAATAAATAACCGTAACACCTGTATATACCTGATGCTCTCTTCCTGATATACTTCTTAACATTTCTGCCGCATTCTCTTTATTCGCAGGTTTTCCTAAAATTCTGTCGTCGCATGATACAATTGTATCAGCTCCGATAATAATAGTTTCACCTCTTATTTCTAACTGACTCTCTATATCTTCTGCCTTTTGAACTGATAATTCTTTTACCACTTCCTCAGGCACATTTTTTATAATAATCTCTTCTTTACTACTTGGTACACATCTGAATGTAATTCCAATCTGTTCTAACAATTCTCTTCGTCTCGGTGACTTAGATGCAAGAATAATATCTATCATGCTTTCCTCCATGTATTTCATCTATTTTAATGTTGTAAGTACATCTTCAAAACATACTCCATCTTCCTTTGGAATATTTCTCTTCTCTGAAATAATCAGGCACTCCTTAATAAATTCTGATGCCTTTCTTACTGAATCCTTAAATTCTACACCATTTACTGCATCTGCGGATATAATTGAAGAAAAAATATCTCCGGTACCTGACCGTTCTATTCCTACTTTTTTGCTTTTTATAAATTCATCTGTAATGCCCTTTTCATAAACATAATTACATATATCTTCATCTCTGCTTATTCCTGTAATTACCACCTTACCCGGTCCCATTTTCGATATATCTTCTGCCATTTTCTTAATGGCTGTATCATCATCAATTACATTTTCATATTGCAGCCCGGTAATAATACATGCCTCTGTAATATTAGGGGTAACAATATCCGCATACTCCACAAGTTCCTTCATTCTATTACATAAGTCCTTACTATACGTTACATAAGTAACTCCGTAATCTCCCATTACAGGGTCAACAATTACTATTGTATTATTGCTTTTAAAATCCTTTATAAATCTCTTAACTATCTCTATCTGTCTTGCATCTCCAAGAAATCCCGTAGAAATGCCTTCAAATTTCAACTCTAATTTCTTCCAGTTCTCTATATATTCCTCCATCTTATCTGTATAATCATCAAAAAAATATTCCGAATAAGCCGTGTGATTAGAAAATACAGATGTCGGCACAGGACAGCACTGTACTTTTAATGCTGAAATAATGGGCAGTGAAACCGCTATGGAACACTTTCCAAATCCTGTAAAATCATTTATTAATGCTATCTTCTTTTGATTATTGTGTGACAATCCATTCACTCCAAACGTGTAAATTTAAATATAAACTGAAATATATTTTACAACAAATAGATGAATTAGTAAATGCTGCTTTTTCAATTTTCTAAATATGATTATGGCGACAAGTGTAATCTTTATTAATCTCTTATGGAAAAAGGCATTTTAATATGATAAAATTGAAATATCTTATTTTACACGATTATATAAAATGAATTTTATATTTTTTTACCGGAGGTACTTATGAAAAATAAAAAGCAAAATATTATAGCCATTGTTTGTACACTGATAATTATTATTATTATGATTTTTCTAAGGAATGTTAATGTTAACAGAGATGCTGCAAATATACATTCTGACGGTGAAATCTTATTTACAAATTCTGTCATTAACTCTGATGGTTCATCTGAAACCTCAACTAACATTTCTGAGGCAGAAGAATCTACTACCCAAGTTTCTGTTTTTGAAGACATTAATATAGCATTCACAGGTGATATTCTCTTAGCTGATAACCTATATACTGCTTACCAGTCTTCGGGCATAACAGGATTCATTTCACCTGCTGTAGCTAGTTTACTTAAAGATGCAGACATTACATTTGTAAATGAGGAATTTCCTTTCAGCAATCGAGGTACACCAGAAGCTAACAAAGAATACACATACTGTGTTCCTCCTGAACGTGCACAGATATTTAAAGATATGGGTGTTGATATTGTATCTATTTCAAATAATCATATTCTAGACTATGGACAGGATGCCTTAGTGGACACATTCCCGACTTTAGATAAATATGGTATCGATTATGTAGGTGCAGGTAAGGATTTAGACCGTGCAAAACAATTAGTCACTTATGAAGTAAATGGCAAAACTATCGGTTTCTTAGCAGCTTCAAGAGTTGTTCCGAGTGAATCCTGGTACGCTCTTAATGAAACTGAGAATCATGCTGCAAGACCGGGAGTTTTTACCACCTATGATGACACGGCACTTTGTGAGGAAATACGCAAGGCAAATGAAGTCTGTGATTTTCTGATTGTATATGCTCATTGGGGAATTGAAAGGCAGGAAGTTGCCGCAGATTATCAACGAACTCTGGCTTATGATTATATAGATTCTGGTGCTGACTTAGTTATCGGAAGCCACCCACATGTAATGCAGGGAATGGAATTTTATAAAGACGTTCCTATAGTATACAGCATGGGGAATTTTCTTTTCAGCAATTATTATTCAAGAACAACTGTTGTAACATGTACCATTAAGGAAGATAACTCCTGCAGTATTTCATTTCTCCCTTGCGGCAGTCAGTCTTATTATACTTACGAATCCGATGAAAACGGCGTAACGGAATTTTATGATTTCCTTAATCGTGTCTCCTTTGGTGTCACATTTGACTCAAAGGGCAATATGAATTACACTAATCACTAGCAGATGCAGTGGATAATATGCATAAAACCACCATTTGTATTTATCGCATCCCTTTTCCCCATTATACATGAATATAGGGATCAGGGAAAATGTTGCAAAACCCTGAATTCCACCTAACATATCCATATTGGTGTATGCCTCAAATAATCCCATTAAAATCTTATTGAATCTCAGTGCATAGAACCAGTATATCATTAAAATTCCATATAGACTGTAATCAGTTCTTAGAAAATGAGCCAATCCACATGCCAGTATAACTACTACCCCCTCAAGGATATAACTGATTAATTTCAATTTCACAATTGAATGGCTTCTTAAAAACTCAATTGCAGCAAGCATTAACATTCCGATTAACAACGTTAAAAAGACATTTTGGTTAAGAGGATTATAAAATTCCCCAAAAAAAGTCTTGTCAAAAAAGACCTCCGATATTACCGCAAATACAGCCAGTCTGCCTATATATTTCTTAATATTTTTGGTGTGCAGAAAACCATTCACCAGCAAAAAACAGTATATGGGAAATGCCAGTCTGCCTATAATGCGTAAAAAATAATACTGTGGCAGCAGAACTGCCCCAATATGGTCTATCGTCATAGATATTGCTGCAATCACCTTCAAATGAAATACATTTAATACTTTTAAATTAAATTTCTTTTCTGACATATTTCTAAACCTTCGACCTTCTATTTCTTTCTTTAACTTTTTTTACAGGTAATATCTTTTTAACTTCAGGAATTCTTTCACTTTCCGGAATATCCTGACTTACAAGTACAAGTACACTTCTGTGCGGCACTTCTATAGTTCTCGCAACTTTTATTCTTCCATCCTCAATTACCGCATTATATGTGTTATCTGTACAAAAAACCTGCTTCCACTCCTTGTTCTTCCCAGCCGTCGGTAATCCCAGTTTCTTATTTTCCCAATGCATATTAAATGCCATATATATATTTTCTTCAACCTTTTTACCACATAATTTACAGTATTTACCATAGAGCATAACTCCAAATTCTCTTCTCAGCACATCATATTCAAGGCTCCATGTCTTTTCTGAATGAAACGACATATCAGGCATTCCAAGTGAACGGTAATCTTTAAGCTGCATAGGCACTTCCATGTGGAGTATATTATGTTCTTTTCTAAATGCTATAAGTTCTTTTACAAATTCATGATACTCTTCATTCTTCTCTATAAGCCGCCAGTCTAAATATGATATGTCATTATCCTGACAATATGGATTATTATTGCCTCTGCATGAATTGCCAAATTCATCACCTGCATAAATCATTGGTGTTCCCTGGCTTAACATCAGTAAACACATTGCATTCTTAAGCTGTCTCATTCTTAGGGAAACTACTGACTTTCTCTTTGTATCGCCTTCAAATCCACAGTTCCAGCTGTTATTATCTTCCATTCCATCTCTATTATATTCATTATTTTCCTCATTATGTTTAATAGCATATGACACCATATCCATCATGGTAAATGTATCATTACTTGCAACATAATTAACAGGAGCTGCATATTCCTTATTGTATTTTAGTCTGAATGCCATATCATTTACCTGGCCTTCATCACCTTTAAGAAATTTTCTAACAGTATTCATAAATACTCTGTTAGATTCTCCTAAATGCTTATGTACCGAAAAATCATCACTTTCAAAACCATAGCTTATTATTTTAGTATCCGACAAATATGGGTCTGAACTTATGGCTCCACGTATATCATCACCCATATTACAATGAATTCCGTCAATATGATAATTAATCACCCAGTGTCTGAAACAATCTATCATATAATTCGGTGTTACATCTCTGCCAAATGCAAACTCCATACATACTTCTATTCCGTTCTTATGCATTTCCTTAACCATTGTTTTAAATTCATGGATTGCACTTTTAGCATCCTTTTTCTGTGAGTAAGCTACCTTAGGCATAAAATAATCTGCATCAGTATATCCCCAGTAATTTATTTTGCCATTTTTCATATTATCATTTTCATTAAATTCATATGCCGGCATTAATTCTATCATGGTAATTCCAAGACCCTTAAGATAATCTATCTTCTCAATAATTCCTGCAAATGTTCCCTTCTTACGGGTTTTAGAATATCTGCTCTTTGTAAACCCACGCACATGCAGTTTGTACACTATGCTGTCCGAGAAATCTATACCGGGCTTTATATCATTCTCCCAATTAAATTTATCCTGATATACTGCTGACGTCTTAGAAGCACTGTCATTCTCTCCAAATATATTTCCGCCATTAATCATTACGGCATAAGGATCCGTAATAACATGGTTGCCTATCCTGTAATTGTAGTCGAATTCCGTAATAGAAATCCCCTGCAGGCACATTGCATAGACCTTTCCAAATTTCATCTCGTCCGTAAAAACCACTTCTGTCACTATATCTAAAGTGCCTTTTTTATATAATATAACTGAACACCTTTGTTCTTCCTTTTCTGATACCATTACTGCAAAATTAATTCCTGCATTTGTCTTCATTGCACCTAAAGTCATCGGTGTTCCAATTCTAACCTTATAATTTAACTTATTAGTTTCAACCATTTTGTTCCTCCATACCAAAGTTATCATGTAAGAAGTAAATTTTTTCTTAAAATATTTTGCCTTTGGTGTTGTCTAACGTTCATTATATAATAATATTTTGTATTTAACAATTTATTTCTTGTTTTTCTCCTAAATATACAAAAATTCTCTTGCAAATTACCTGTTTTACTGTAAAATAGGTAAGGAGTGGCTTTTTTATTACTTAGTTTTAAACGAACAAAAACACTCCCTATTTGTTTCACATATAATTAAAAGGAATTTTATAATGATAATTCAGAAATGAGGTTACAATGATTAGTGCAAATAACATTACTCTTCGAATTGGTAAAAAAGCTCTTTTCGAAGATGTAAACATCAAGTTTACTGAAGGAAACTGCTACGGTCTTATTGGTGCAAACGGTTCCGGTAAATCAACTTTTCTTAAGATTTTATCAGGACAACTTGATTCTACCAATGGAGATATAGTCATAACTCCCGGTCAGCGTCTTTCATTCTTACAGCAGGATCACTTTAAATATGACGAATTTACTGTTCTTGATACAGTTATTATGGGTAATACCCGTCTGTATGAAATTATGAAAGAAAAAGATGCCATTTATGCAAAAGAAGATTTCACGGAAGAAGACGGAATTAAGGCTGGTAAATTAGAAGAGGAATTCGCTACCTTGAATGGCTGGGAAGCTGAATCTGACGCCTCTACTCTTTTAAATGGTCTTGGCATTGATACTGAACTTCATTACAAGTTTCTTAAGGAATTAAAGGGCAGCCAAAAAGTTAAGATTTTACTTGCACAGGCTCTGTTTGGCAATCCTGATATTCTTTTACTTGATGAGCCTACTAACCATTTGGATTTAGATGCAATTGCATGGCTTGAGGAATTTTTGATTAATTTTGATAACACAGTTATAGTGGTATCCCATGACAGATATTTTTTAAATAAAGTCTGCACTCATATCGCAGACATTGACTATGGCAAGATTCAGTTATATGCCGGTAACTATGATTTCTGGTATGAATCAAGCCAGCTGCTCATAAAGCAGATGAAAGAAGCCAATAAGAAGAAAGAAGATAAGATTAAGGAATTACAGGATTTCATTCAGCGATTCAGTGCTAATGCTTCCAAATCAAAACAGGCTACCTCAAGAAAACGTGCTCTTGAGAAAATCGAATTAGATGACATTCGTCCATCAAGCAGAAAATACCCTTATATTGATTTTCGTCCTAACCGTGAAATAGGAAATGAAGTCTTAACGGTTGAACATTTATCTAAAACTATTGATGGTGTTAAAATTCTTGACGACATTTCCTTTATCGTAGGACGCGATGACAAGGTTGCTCTTGTAGGTGCAAATGAGGCTGCAAAGACTACTTTATTCAAAATTCTTGCCGGGGAAATGGAACCGGACGAGGGAATTTATAAATGGGGTATCACTACTACGCAGGCATATTTCCCTAAAGACAGCACAAAGGAATTCGACAATGATGATACTATTGTTGACTGGTTAACAGGCTATTCAGAAATAAAAGATGTCACATATGTACGTGGTTTCCTTGGAAGAATGCTTTTTGCAGGAGATGACGGCGTCAAG
>CAZQRO010000056.1:0-13843 GCA_964595785.1 uncultured Eubacterium sp. | reverse complement strand
GTAACAACAAAATTATCATCTGTCAATAGTATTTGTTGAATTTTAATCTTTTGCATAATAGATTCAATACTTTTTTGTGCAATATCAACAAAACTTTTCGGTTTTTTCATATAGTGATTAGCAAGATAAAAAGTATCTTTCTTCAAACATTTCGCCCCCAAATCATATAATTTAAAACACTGTCCGGTCCATTATTTCACTGACTAACACACTTAAATCCATCATTTCATTGCATTTTTTCGTATCATTTTCTGATATTATTCTGTCAAATTCCTTGAATTCAGCAACGATTCTGTGTACGTCTCCATTTAAATTACATTTTTCTTCTATTACATTATTCAGATGAAATATAAATTCACCACATATATTAGGAGTGGAATTCTGCATAATATAACCTTTTGTTCCCTGAATAATAATTCCTGCAGGAGCACTGCAATCCTTTGCCGCAATACATACTGCCTTAAATTCATCATAATCCATAATAAATATTCCACTTGTATCAATATTTCTCTCAACATTTGGATAATATTCACTCATTACAGGTTTACCAAAAAGTCCCACCACATAATAAATATTATAGAGATTTAAATCCATAAGGGCTCCTCCACCCTTTTCAGGGTCAAATACAGGTGGAAGATTTCCTGCTTTAAAACTGTCATATCGGCTGGAATATTGGCTGAAATTGCACTGAACCATTTTAATCTCACCTATTTCTTTTACCAATTCTTTTATTTTCAAATAGTTTGGCAGATACATAGTTGTTATGGCTTCAAATAGAAACAGACCTTTACTAACTGCTGTTTCTCTCAATTTTGCAGAGGTTTCATATGATATTGTAACAGGTTTTTCAATAATTACATTTTTTCCCGATTCCATAGCCTTCATTGCATATTCATAGTGAAGATAATTAGGAATGGCTATATATGAAGCGTCCATTTCGTATTTAAGAAATTCATCATAGTCAGTAACTCCCACTGGTATATTGTATTCAGCTGATAATTCGTTAACTATGTGCTTCGAGCGTTCTGTTCCGCATAAGACTACTATTTCTATCTCTCTCATCTTACTAAGTACAGGTAATAATTCCTTAATTAATGCACCTGTTCCTACAATACCAATCTTCATACATATTACCTCCATTTTTATATCAAAAAGAATTTTACAAAAAAATCTGATACAACTAAATTTAATTGTATCAGATCTTTTACTTTTTATAAAGTATTATTCTCTACTCTGTTAATAACAAATTCTTTTGCCTCATCCTTATTCATGTTAAGTGAAATTGCCAATTCACCATAAAGGTGTTCCTCAGCTAATCTGAAATATTTCTCATCACTGTTAGTAATTTTCTTTCCTTCTGCAATTCTTGACTGCTTCCTGATATAGATAGTTTTTATGATTTTTACAAGTTCTATGCAATCACACTTTTTGATTGTCTCTTTATAATCATATTCTCTCTTTTTTTCATCAGGAATCCATAAAACATCAATATCGTCAATACTGTCTATCAATTCCAATGCTTCTTTCTTAGTAGCTATTGGTCTCATAATTACCTTATCATTGTCAACAGGTGTATATATCTTAGTTCCTGTTGTATAATATGGCTCAATAGTATAATAAATCTTATCCTTTGGTGCACATGAGGAATCTAGTTTTCCTATTCCTTTTATCTCGCACACACCATTATTTCCATAAATAATTAAATCACCAATCTTAAACATGTACTCACCTTCCTTACATTCCTGGTATTATTTTACCATTTTTTTAGTATTTTTATAAGCAAAAACTCCCTGATAAAACAATTTTTGTTAATATTGTATTACCATGAAGCTCTTATTTTTGTGAAAAATAACAATAGATATAAAATTATATATCAATTTATTTGTGTATGAAGTAACTATACTCAAGTCACCACTATAAGTATATTCATATCTTCCGGTAAATAAATCATTTTTTCCGAAAGAAATACAGACTTTCGAAGTAATATATAAATTTAATGAAGTTTTTTTGTAGTTCTCACTTAACATTTTAACATAATTATATCTATTAAATATCATAATCAATCCTCACCAGAAGTTATATCTGTCTTTCTGCTTTTTATGTGTCTGCTGCATTTATCACATTGACCACTACATCCGTTACATGGATTATTTCTATTTTTAATGATTTTATATACCGCAATTATGAATAAAACTGCGATAATTGTTACTAAAACAATGCTTTGAATATTCATACTTCTCCTCTATCCCTGAACTGTTTTGCGTGTTTTAATTTTTTCATACCTACGCCATTCCTATCAACGTACCCAAAATATGTATAAAACCTGCCGCTATCCATGCGATTGCGCACTGTCCGATTACTACTCCAACTGCCCATTTTCCGCCGAGTTCTCTCTTTACCGATGAAATGGCAGCAACACAAGGTGTATATAAGAGAATAAATACAAGTAATGTAATAGCGGTTAGTGGTGTCAAAAACATATTTAAGCCATCAGCTGTTCCACCAATCAGAATTGTAAGTGTGGAAACAACACTTTCTTTTGCCATAAATCCCGTTATAAGAGCTGTGGTAATCTTCCAGTTTCCAAAACCAAGAGGCTTAAAGACCGGTGATATTACACCTGCAAGCATGGCGAGCAGACTATCTTTTGAATCTGTTACCACATTTATTCTTGAATCAAAAGACTGCAAAAACCAGATTACTATAGTTGCCACAAATATTACCGTAAATGCCCTTGTTATAAAGTCTTTTGCTTTTTCCCACAAAAGTCTTATGACATTTTTACCTCCCGGCATACGGTAATTCGGAAGTTCCATTACAAATGGAACAGGTTCACCTCTAAAGAATGTTCCTCCTAATAATAATGCAAATATTATACCAACTATTATACCTGTAAAATATAGTGCTATCATCACAAGTGCTGCATGATTAGGAAAAAATGCTGCTGATAAAAATGCGTAAATAGGCAATTTAGCGGAACAGCTCATAAATGGTGTTAATAATATTGTCATCTTCCTGTCTCGCTCTGACGGTAGCGTTCTGCTTGCCATTACACCCGGAACCGTACAGCCAAAACCTATTAGCATTGGCACAATACTTCTTCCTGATAAACCTATTTTTCTGAGCAGTTTATCCATTACAAATGCAACCCTTGCCATATATCCACTGTCTTCTAAGATAGATAAAAAGAAGAACAGAGTAACAATTGTAGGCATAAAACTTAACACACTGCCAACACCTTTAAAAATACCATCTGTAATCAGTGAATGCACCACAGGATTAATACCATATGATGTCAGTCCTTTATCCACAATAGAAGTTATTCCGTCTATTCCCATTTCCAGAAGATTCGAAAGTGCTGCACCTATTACACCAAATGTAAGCCAGAAAACAAGCGCCATTATCAATGCAAATGCCGGTATTGCAGTATATTTTCCTGTAAGAATCTTATCTATCTTAACGCTTCTTATATGTTCCTTACTTTCCTTTGGTTTTACAACTGAACTGTCACATACCTCACCTATGAATCTGAAACGCATATCAGCAATTGCCGCTGCCTGATCCATTCCGCTTTCATCTTCCATCTGCTTAATGATGTGTTCTAGCATTTCTTTTTCATTATCTTCTAAATTAAGTTGCTCTAATATTAATTTGTCACCTTCTGCTAACTTACCAGCAGCAAACCGAACAGGAATATTCTGCCTCTTTGCATGGTCTTCAGTCAAATGCATAATGGCATGAAGACATCTGTGTACGGCACCATCGTTATCCTCCGGATTGCAGAAATCCATTCTTCCCGGCCGCTCCTGATACTTTGCAACATGAAGTGCATGATCAATTAATTCTCCTATACCTTCATTTTTTGCCGCTGATATAGGAATAACAGGAATACCTAACATATTCTCCATCTCATTTACCCTGATTGAACCGCCGTTTTGACGAACCTCATCCATCATATTAAGAGCTAAAACCATCGGAATATTCAATTCCATCAGCTGCATTGTCAGATACAGATTTCGTTCAATATTAGTGGCATCCACAATATTAATAATGCCTCTTGGCTTATTCTCAAGAAGGAACTGTCTTGTTACCACTTCTTCACTTGTATAAGGTGACATCGAATAGATTCCGGGTAAATCTGTTACTAACGTATTATCAAAATTCTTAATAACACCATCTTTCCTGTCAACTGTAACACCCGGGAAATTTCCAACATGCTGGTTTGAACCGGTCAGCTGATTAAATAATGTGGTTTTTCCGCAATTCTGATTTCCGGCGAGTGCAAATGTTAATGTTTCATTTTGCGGTAATTCTTCCCCTGACGATTTTGTATGATATATTCCGCCTTCTCCTAATCCAGGATGGTGAACATGTTTATTATTCTTAACTACATTCTTTACTAATTCTTCATCGTGAACAGAACTAATCTCTATCTTCTCTGCATCCGATAGTCTGAGTGTCAGTTCATATCCGCGTAACCTAAGTTCCATTGGGTCACCCATTGGTGCAAGTTTTATAAGAGTAAGTTCTGTTCCCGGTATAACACCCATATCCAGAAAATGCTGTCTTAATGCCCCTTCTCCTCCAACGGCTGTTACATTAGCACTTTTTCCAACTTTTAATTCTTTTAATGTCATAATCTGTACCATTTCTTTCTTCTATAAACTGCTGTCTGTACAGTTTATTCCAAATAGATTTCTATTTATCTGACGATTTAAATTTATCCTGCATATTTTTCTTAGTTTCTATAAGTTTTTCTTCCTCTTTTTCAAAATAATTCTTTAAGCTTTCTGCAAAGGGAATATTCTCTGAACGGAATGCAAATACAAATCTTCTCTTTTCTTTTGATTCTGCATTCTTTGCCCTGATAGTTTCTTTCAACATTTCATAACGTACAACAATATTGTTTTCCAATGCAAACTTCTTAATTCGTGACATCATATTCATTGAATACCAGAAGTCTAATACAAAAACCCCATAGAAAAAACCCATTACAAATGAAAAGGCAAGATGCTCTGACAACCAGAATGTCGATTTTAAAATATTCGGATGAATAAAAAAATAGTATATTGAACTTAATATTGCCCAGAATAAAGCATATTTCGGACAGATTATTCCTTTTATGTTCCCCCATTCTTTATCATAATCCCATAACTTAATCTTCATGTGCCTTACAAAAATCAAACCCGCTATATATTCAATTAAGGTTACTACTAATGCCATCAATATAAATAAAGCCACTTTCTGTAATACTACATTCTCAATAAACGATACATCAATATGTGCCAGAAAATATAGTGCACAAAGACTAAAACCATATAACGGCAGATACGGCCCTGTTAAAAATCCAGGGTTAATCCATTTTCTTTCCGGATTGGCTGCTGAAAAAAATCTTCTGAATATTACTTCAAGGCACCATCCAAACAGACTGCCTATAAAAAACAGAAATCCTAATACTAAAAAAATATTCATCTATACCTGTACCTCCAACATTTTTATCTCTATGCCTGACTTTTCTTCTTTATAAAATTTATTTTAGGTAACTTACCTTTCCATTCATCAGGATGATTTACTTTTATTATATTCCTCATTCCTTCATTAATCAATAAAGATACCGTTGCTTTTACCGCCTTCTTTATATCAGTATCCAGACTGTCATATGTTTTAATCATAGATGTAAAAGCTTTCCAGCGCCCATCTCTGATGTCCGTAAGTGTTGTATACTCATTTGTTGACAGTATTTCAAAAAGTGCATTTGTAAATGACTCTCTCTGCTCTATGGTTATGCTGTCAAGAAAATTTCTGATAGTTTTATCTGTAATCATACTTTCCCTTGCCATACTTTTCAAATGAACAAACTTAGCGCCACGCACTTCCCAACTGAATCCGTCATGCTGCATAATTCCCTTCTGACTGCTTTTAAGAACCATATAATTCTCTTCATGTTCTAACAGCATTCCGATTACCGAGGACTGGGGAACAAGTGTGACTATTCTGTCTGATATATTCTGATAATTCTCTGTTTCAATAATCTGTTCTCTGAATCCCGGTCCATCATTATTATACACATTAATTATTCTTGATTTATTCTTCAATTTAGCATACACTGCTGAATATACTGCAAGATTTCCGCCTTTAGAGTGCCCTCCAATATAGAATCTGTGATTAGGATAGTTATCTGCAATTCTGTTAAAATATTTTAATGATTCTCTTTGTGACGGAACCACTTCCATGACACTCATCATAAAATCTTCCTTCCATCCAATCAAAGTATCATCTGTACCGCGAAAAGACACAAATAATATGTGATTTCCAATATCGATAGTGATTGCCGAAAATTGCATCTGTTTATTCATATCTGTATCTTTAATATAATTAAATAATCTTATTTCTCCAAAACGTTTACTTGATGCCATTAGTTTAAGCATTCTGTAGAAATTCTCATCTACAAGATCACCTGTATTTCTCTCTGCATCACGACCTTCATTAAAATAAATCTCTGCCGCTTTATATAATGGCATTTCAAAAACATCATCTTCGCCTACTATTCCCTTAAAATTAAGATATGATAGTTCTGATAAAATAAGATTATCGACCTCATTAAAAGGCGATACTTCAAAACTCAAATCACCTCTCCATATAATGTAATCAATAATATTTGACATACATAAGACCCTCCTCGAAGTCTATACCTATTATTATATCACAAAACAAGGTATAATTAAATTCATTTTTAATTATACCCTGTAAAATAATATTTTTTTCAACTATATTCCGGTCTTTTAAGTTCTGCCACAACCATAATTATTGCTGCAGCTCCCGCCATAAAATCAGCAATCGGTCCGGCATACATTATTCCATCTATTCCCATTATTAACGGCATAATAAGAATTAACGGAAGAAGGAAAATAATCTGTCTTGTAAGTGACAAAAATATACCCTGCTTAGGCTTTCCTATTGCAGTCAGAAAATTAGATGTTATTGGCTGCATACAGTTTATAAATGTAAATAACAAAAATACCTTGAAATAACTTATTGCAAAATCAAAATATTCTTTTGTTCCATTTCCAAATATCGAAATAATCCGGTGCGGAAAAAACTGAAATGCCAGAAATGCAATCAACGATAAAACCAGTCCAGCGGTAATAGATTTTAAATAAGCTTCTTTTACCCTCTTATACTTTGCTGCACCATAGTTAAAACTTACAAGTGGCTGCAACCCCTGTGATATACCTATGATAAATGCCATAAATACCTGATTTACTTTTGTAATAATGCCTACACAGGCTATTGGTATTTCCTCCCCATATACAGAACGTGCACCATAATATTTAAGTGACTTATTCATTACAATCTGTACCACCATCATTGCTAACTGGTTACTGCATGGTGCTGCACCAAGAGAAACAATTTTCCCTATATAATCTCTTTTTGGTATCAGATGTTGCTTCTGTAATTTTACCGTTTTACAATGACAAAGATATGCTACTGCCATTAAACATGAAATAACCTGTCCAATAATTGTCGCTGCTGCTGCACCTGCCATTCCCATATTTAATCCGAATACAAACACGGCATCTAATATCGTATTTATAATTGCACCTGCAAGATTACAAATCATAGTAAATTTGGGGCTGCCGTCAGCTCTTATAAGATGACCTCCGCCTGTTGCAAATATAAGAAACGGGAAACCTATTGCCACTATTCCCGTATATGTCTTAGCATATCCTAAAACCTTTTCAGGTGAACCGAAAAATTTGAGCAGAGGCTCTAAAAAAACAAGTGTAATTACTGTTAGAATAATACCACATATAAAAAGCATTGTTGCTGCATTTCCCATATAATATACGGCTTCTTCCTTTTTACCTTTACCCATTGACAAATTAAACTGTGAAGCGCCACCTATTCCAAATAAAAGTGCTATGGCAACACACATTATGGAAAGCGGAAATGAAATATTCGTTGCTGCATTTCCTAATTCACCCACGCTTCTTCCGATAAAAAACTGGTCCACAATATTATACAGTGAACTTACAAGCATGGCGATTATACTTGGCACGGCAAAATTTGCAAGAAGAGTACTTATCTTTCCCTCTCCTAATGATTGTATTTTATTATTCTCTTTCATATTTACTCCATATAATAACATTTATATAACTTTAGCAATATTGTCATGTTTTTCTTTTTCTAACATTAATTTATTATATTTTTTTAATAAACCATCATCACTTCCTGCTCTTAATGAATCTACTATCTGTACAATTATGTCATACATTGACTTAAGTCCCATATTGGCGCATACACCCTTTAATGTATGAGCACATTCAAATGCTTCCTTTATGTTGTGGACCTCTAATTTCTCAAATTCTTGGTCATTAAGAAACTCTCTTAAGCAATCAATATAAAACTTCTCATCATTCATGAATCTGTCCATGATTGCCTCAGTGTCACACTTCATATTGTTTAACTCATCTGATAATTTACTCATCTGTCTTTCCTCCATAATCTAAAGTTAATTTCAATTAGAACTAAAAAACAAAATACTCTTTTGATTGTAATCAATTAATATAAATTTGTAAAGTTTTATAAGTATATTATATACAGTTTTATAAATATATACTTTATATACATTTAACACTTGGATATGTTCTTTATTTATGCTATAACTTTTATTATAAAATTATAAATTTCAATGGAGGAATATTATGCTGCCTGTTGATTTTCAAAACAGAATGAAACAAATGCTTGGTGATGAATATGATGACTTTATTGCAAGCTATGACAAGCCACAATTTCACGGTATAAGAATTAATTCTCTTAAAACAACTATGAGCACATTTACTAATAATTTCAAATATAATTTTATTCCTGTCCCATGGGCGGAAGATGGTTTGTATTATGGTGACGACATAAAACCCGGCAAACATCCATAGAATGGAGTATGGCAAATGTTGAACTCTGTGCTAAAAGACAGCGCCACATTCTTGACCTAGCTGCCTATATGCTTAAACCCGGTGGCCAGATGGTGTACTCAACCTGTACTTTTGCTCCTTCTGAAAATGAAGATACCATATCGGATTTTCTCAGCACACATTCAGATTTTCATATCGAAGCAGTCCCCAAAAAAGACTTAAGGCCCGGACTTCACCTTGGAACAATTATGAAAAACAGATTTGAACCTTCACATTCTCTGGCACTTGCCCTCAAACCCAATGATGTAAGATATGTTTATAACCTGTCATCTGAAGAAAAAACTGTTTATAATTATATTAACGGAGAGACTTTTGAATGTAATGGTGATAAAGGCTGGTACCTTATAACTGTAGATGATTATAGCATTGGCTGGGGAAAATTAGCTGGTGATATAATGAAAAATCACTATCCAAAAGGATTAAGGAAAAAGATATGATGTTTTTAAAATAATCATGATACCAAAACAGATAAAATATTTTGGTACCATGATTAGATGATTCCGGTGTCAAATATATATATACTTACATTTCATGCATTTACTTTTAAACGTTTGGAAGTGTTGATAGACTCTTTGCTATCTCCTCATCTGTCGGTATGTAATCGCTCATCATACCATCGTTGTATTTCTGATATGCCACCATATCAAAATAACCTGTTCCTGTAAGACCAAATACAATATTCTTTTCTTCACCTGTTTCTTTACATTTTAATGCCTCATCTATGGCAACTTTAATCGCATGACTGCTTTCTGGTGCAGGAAGTATTCCCTCTACTTTTGCAAATTGTTCAGCCGCCTTAAATACATCTGTCTGCTCAACACTTCTAGCCTCGATAAGACCATCATCATATAACTGTGAAACTGTTGAACTCATTCCGTGATATCTTAATCCGCCTGCATGATTTGCTGATGGAATAAATCCACTGCCAAGTGTATACATTTTAGCCAGCGGACAAACTTTTCCGGTATCACAGAAATCATATGCATATGAACCTCTTGTAAGACTCGGACATGATGCAGGTTCCACAGCAATAAGTTTATAATCTGCTTCTCCTCTTACCATCTCTCCTGCAAACGGAGAAATAAGTCCTCCAAGATTAGAACCGCCTCCGGCGCACCCAATAACAATGTCTGCCTTTATATCATATTTGTCAAGTGCTGCTTTTGTCTCAAGACCTATAATTGACTGATGTAAAAGAACCTGTGACAAAACTGAGCCTAAAACATATCTGTAGCCTTCCTGTGTTGTGGCAGCTTCTACTGCTTCAGAAATAGCACATCCAAGACTTCCCGTTGTCCCAGGAAATTCTTCATTAATCTTTCTTCCCACATTGGTCAACATCGATGGTGAAGGAGTAACCTTTGCTCCATAGGTTCTCATTACTTCTCTTCTGAATGGTTTCTGTTCATATGAAACTTTAACCATATATACCTGGCAGTCAAGGTCAAAATATGAACATGCCATTGAAAGTGCTGTTCCCCATTGTCCTGCGCCTGTCTCTGTAGTTACACCTTTAAGTCCCTGTTTCTTAGCATAATATGCCTGAGCTATTGCCGAATTGAGTTTATGACTTCCCGATGTATTATTTCCTTCGAATTTATAATAAATATGTGCCGGTGTACCAAGTTTCTTCTCAAGACAATAGGCTCTGACAAGTGGTGCCGGTCTGTACATTTTGTAAAAATTTCTGATTTCCTCCGGGATATCAAAATAAGGTGTTGTATCATCTAATTCCTGTTTAGCTAATTCCGTACAGAAAATATGCTCTAATTCCTCAACTGTAATTGGTTTAAGTGTTCCCGGATTAAGAATAGGCGCCGGTTTATTCTTCATATCTGCCCTCACATTATACCACTGTTTTGGCATCTCATTTTCTTCAAGATAAATCTTGTAAGGTATTTCTTTACTCATAGTTAAATTATCCTTTCTGCTGTTTATTGTATGTATACTTCTGACTCACAATGTACTTATTATATCATAATAAACCAAATCTTTCTAACATATTTATACGAATTTTTCTAACAATAATCATGAGTAACCTTTTCTATTTATTCACGTACTCTAATAATATAACGCGAAAGGAGTTTTTCATGTACAACAATTACAATTACCCACAAAATAACAGACCCGATTGTCCGCAGCATACGCATGATTATCATGATTCTTGCCCCGGTCAGGTTCTTGCTATGGCATATGTTCCATGGCAGCACTTTGATCAAGTCTATGATTTACCTATGGCTCTCCAGACAGGAACAATATTTCCTGAATTAAATAAACCGTTCAGAGGTTCAAGAGGAGGTATGAAGTGCTCATGCAGACAATGAACAAAAAGCAATTATTACAGTGGATTGACCAGGTAAGTTTTGCAGTAACTGACATTTCCCTGTATCTTGATACTCATCCCGATGATAATGCTGCACTTGCTTATTTTGAAAAATATAATGCTGAACGTCAGAAATCACTTCGCATGTATAATCAGCAGTTCGGACCGCTTTTACTTGATACCATAACAGATACAAATTACTGGTGCTGGGCAACCGAGCCTTGGCCATGGGAAGGGGAGTGTTAAAATGTGGAATTATGAAAAAAGGCTTGAATATCCTATCAATATAAAACAAACAGACCCTAAAGCTGCTCAATATATCATAAGCCAGTATGGCGGTCCTGATGGAGAACTTGCTGCATCTCTTAGATATTTATCGCAGAGATACGCTATGCCATACAGAGAAGTTGCAGGTGTCTTAACTGACATAGGAACTGAAGAACTTGCTCACTTTGAAATGATTGCAACAATAGTTCATCAGCTTACCAGAAATCTTACTCCTTAAGAAATAAATGCCTCAGGATTTGGCAACTACTATATTGACCATACTCTTGGAATATGGCCGCAGGCTGCCGGAGGAATTCCTTTTAATGCAAATATTACTCCGATAATTCCGGCAATCGGTTCAACCATTCCTGAAAACTGCCCTATTAAAAAACACTTACCTTTACTTATTCCTTCACGCCTTAAAGGCATTGACACACACGTTCCTTCCGGAAAATTCTGTATTCCTATACCAACTGCCAACATTATGGCAGCTACAAGATATTCTTTACCACCTTTTATACCTGCACATCCGAATGCCACGCCTACTGCCAGACCTTCAGGAATATTATGAAGTGTTACAGCTGTTGTCAATAACACACATCTTTTCCATCCGTTTCCTTTTGTATGTAAAAGCTGTTGTTTCTCAAGAATAATATCTGATATAACAATAAATAACCCTCCTGATAAAAATCCAATTGCTGTTATCAATGCCGGATTTCTCTTAAGTTCTTCAGCTAAGCTTATTGCCGGTTCTAAAAGCGACCAGTAAGATGCCGCAATCATGACACCTCCTGACGCTCCCATCATTATGTCAAGAAATTTCTGGTTAACACTTTTGAATATGAATACTACCGATGCACCTAATGCAGTTACACCATAAGTAAACAGTGTCGCTAACAATCCCTTAAGAACAGGAGGAATTTCCATAAACCAATTAAACATTTTTAGACGCTCTGATATACTGTTTTTATATAGTATTCATATTACGGAATGTCTTATTATTCACTAAGACATAAAATAATTTTAAATTGATGCAGACATACATATCTTTTGGCACTTTAATTAAAAAATTAATCTATTTAACCAGATTAACCTCTTTAATTGTTCCATTGATAAAATCCAATGCGTTTTGAAGTGTTGTATTGCTAATGGATTCTAATGCTTCTTCTGTCAAAAATCCCTGATGTGATGTAACTATTACATTAGGAAATGACAATAGTCTTGCAACTACTGAATTATCTAAAATATCGTCTGCCCTGTCTTCAAATACATTATTTGTTTCTTCCTCATACACATCTAATGCCACACCAAAGAATTTCTTCGCCCTTATTCCCTGAATAAGATCATTTGTATCTACAAGTGCACCTCTGGATGTATTAACTAACACAACATTGTCTTTCATAATAGAAATCGTTTTTTCGTTTATCATATGGTAATTGTCTTCAGTAAGCGGACAATGCAGTGATAATAAATCACTTTCTGACAATACCTCTTCAAAATTCTTATATTCCACAAAATCTAGTGAAGTATTAACATATGCATCATACGCAATTACCTTCATTCCCATTCCATGACAAATTCTGCACATTGCTGCTCCTATTTTACCGGTTCCGATTATTCCTGCGGTTTTTCCATAGAAATTTATTCCCGTAAGACCGGTTAATGCAAAATTGTTTTCTCTCACTTTAATATAGCTTTTATGCAAATGTCTGTTAACCGCCAGTGCAATTGCCATTGCAAATTCTGCAACCGCTTCCGGTGAATATCCCGGTACCCTTAAAATGGTAATACCAAATTCATTTGCCGCTTCTACATCCACATTATTAAAGCCTGCACATCTCATTAACAGAAGTTTTATTTCCTGCTTCGCAAGTCTCTCTATAACCTTTCTGCTTATATCTGAACTGACAAAGGCACATACAGCATCATATTCTTTCGCAAGTGCTGTCGTTGATGGTGTAAGGTCTGTATCCAGATAATCAATTTCAATATCAGCAAAATTTGCTAATTCTTTGTTAAATGAATCAATATCATATTTTTTAGCATCATAAAATAGTATTTTCATAATAATATCATTCCTTTCATATTAATCTGATATGTTGAATTACCGTATTTAATATACATTATAACCAAATCCTGTTTCTTTAAAACAAAAAAATATCTATAAAATAGTAACAATTACTATCTTATAGATATTTTAGCATTACTGTCAAAATATGTCAACAATACATCTGATGCAAGGCTTTAAACAGTACCTCAGGTGCAGATACCTGAATTTTGC
>CAZQRO010000055.1:0-14092 GCA_964595785.1 uncultured Eubacterium sp. | reverse complement strand
TGAAGTGCTTAATAAAAAGTTGTATTTTCTGATTCCATATTATATACTTAAATATGAGAAGGATATTGAAAAACATAGTGATGATTTCTTGAAAGCAGCAGAAGAAACATATAAAGATTTTAATGATGCGTTATTAAAGGCTTGTGAAGACAATACCATAGATTCTTATGATATGGATAACATATTTAACTTCACAATACAATTAATAGACTATGTGTCTAAAGGTGATGGTAAAATCAAGGAAAGGCTGGTGGATAACATTATGGGCGGACAGGTGCTTGAAACAAGAGCTGATAAATTAATTGCTAGAGGAAGAGAAGAAGGAAAAGAAGAAGGTAGAGCCTTTTGTTAACAGTTTAGTAGCACATCGAGGACTTTATGCTGTTAACGATAGTGAATTAAAGGATTATCCTGAAAATTCACTTCCGGCATTTATAAGAGCGGTAGAATACGGATATGGAATTGAACTAGATGTGAGACTTACTAAGGATGATAGAATCGTGGTATTCCATGATAAAACAACAAGTAGGATGTGTGGTGTAAATAGGAAGATTTCATCTCGCACATATAGCGAACTAATGAGATATTCATTATTGGATACAGAATATAAGATACCTGATTTCATAGCATCTAATCATAAATATGCTGACAAATTAAAATACAGGATTATGAGAAAACTTTTCAATTATAAAGCAGTGAGGAAATTTAGAGAAAGTTTATAATTATGCACAATTCTTTATTAGTATTGAATAACAATTTGTGATAAACTAAAAGAAATATTTAAAAGAAATCAGTATTGATGGGAATTAGTATAATGAAACTAAAAAGTAAAATAAAGATATCATTTATAGCATTAACATTTATTCCTATTATCCTTATGTCTGGCTTAGTATTATCCATAAGCAGTTTGCAGATAAGAAATATAGAGGAGAAATATGGTGTGGAAAATATAGGGTTCGAAAGCCTTATTAATCCTACCAGAATCTACAGCAAACTTACACAGAATGTATATGAGAATATTGTGGTTAAAATCCATGATGACGTAGATGGTATAACAAACGAGGAATATCTAAGTCAGCTTAATGGAGATATGTGCGGCAAATTCTCGTTTCTCATTGTGAAAAAGGATGGAAAAGTAGTATATAATGGTTCAGAAAATAAAGATGATGACATTGCAGAACAACTGCCGGATTATCGTGGCAACTTAAATGATAATAAATCAACATATATTGGAAGTTCATTCATTTATGGTGACTACAAATATTTAGTAAAACAACTTACATTTACTTTTACAGATGGTACAAATGGAAGCGTGTATATGATTACGGGATTAGATAAGATTATGCCGCAGGTAAAAGTTATGGTAATAGAAATGTTTTTGTCAATTGCGGTAATTGTAATTATGACAGGGATATTATTGGCGTTATGGATTCATAGAAGTATAATGAGACCGCTTAATAAAATAGAAGAGGCTACAAGAAAGATTTCGGAAGGTGATTTGGATTTTACATTAAGCACAGATACAAAAGATGAATTTGGCGAATTGTGCAAAGATTTTGAAAATATGCGTAAGCGTCTTAAGGAATCTGCGGAAGATAAGATTAAAGATGATGAGGAAAGTAAAAAACTGATAAGCAATATTTCTCATGATTTAAAAACTCCTATAACAGCCATAAAAGGTTATGTAGAAGGAATAATGGATGGTGTGGCAGACACCCCTGAGAAAATGGACAAATACATTAAAACTATTTACAATAAGGCAAATGATATGGACAGGCTTATTGGTGAACTTACAGTTTATTCTAAGATTGACACAAACAGAATTCCTTATAATTTTGAAAAGGTAAATGTAGATGAGTATTTTTCGGATTGTGCAGAAGAAATTTCAATTGAGTTAGAGGCTAAGAATATAAGGCTTAATTACTTTAATTATGTGGATAAGGACACGGTAATTATTGCTGACCCGGAGCAGTTGAAACGCGTAGTTAACAATATTATCAGTAATTCAGTTAAATATATTGGCAATAAACAGGGTGCATTAAATATAAGGATTAATGATGAAAATGATTTTATACATGTAGAGATAGAGGATAACGGAAAAGGAATTGCGGCAAAAGACCTGCAAAGTATATTTGACAGATTCTACAGAACAGATTCTTCAAGAAATTCTAATCAGGGTGGAAGTGGTATAGGACTTGCAATTGTAAAGAAGATTATAGAAGTGCATGGCGGCAAGATTTGGGCTACCAGCAAAATAGATACAGGAACCATAATGCATTTTATAATAAGAAAATATGTTGAACCGGAGGTAAATGCGAATGAGCAGCAAGATATTGATAATTGAAGATGAAGAAAGTATTGCGGAGTTAGAAAAGGATTATTTAGAATTAAGTGGGTTTGAAGTAAAGATTGAAAATTCAGGTGACACAGGTTTGAAGATGGCACTTGAAAATGATTTTGATTTAATACTGTTAGACCTTATGCTTCCTGAAATTGACGGGTTTGAAATCTGCAAGCAGGTACGTGAGAAGAAAAATACACCTATTCTCATGGTTTCGGCAAAAAAAGATGACATTGACAAGATAAGAGGTTTGGGATTAGGTGCAGACGACTATATAACTAAACCGTTCAGTCCGAGTGAAATGGTGGCGAGGGTTAAAGCGCATCTTGCCAGATATGAAAGACTTATTGGCTCAGGTATGCAGGAAAATGAAGTAGTAGAAATAAGAGGACTTAAGATAGACAAGACAGCGAGACGTGTATATTTAAATGGTGAAGAGAAGATATTAACCACGAAAGAATTTGATTTGCTTACATTTCTTGCTCAGAATCCAAACAGGGTATTTTCTAAAGATGAATTATTTAAGAAAATATGGGATATGGATTCAGTTGGAGAAATAGCTACAGTAACAGTTCACATTAAGAAAATAAGAGAGAAAATTGAATTTTCCACATCAAAGCCACAGTATATTGAGACAATATGGGGTGTTGGATACCGCTTTAAGGTATAGAATTACTCATATTTGCACACACTATAAACAGTATAATTTACTGTGAAAAGGTGTGTTTGTGTATGGAATTAACAGAGAAAACAAGATATTTTATAAAATTGGCTGTTGTTACGGTAATAGTATACTTTTCATTTAAGTATCTGTTACCGCTTTTTTTGCCATTCTTAGCGGCATATTTAATAGCGCATATACTTAAGCCGGCAGTTATTTATCTAAATAGCAAATTAAGGGTAAATAAAAGAATAATAACAATTATATTGATTGGATTAATGGTGTGTGTATTAGGCGGAGCTGTTAGCTTTATTATAAGTACGGCTTCATCACAGGTTAGAAAGTTAATTACAAATTATGACAAGTATGAAGAGAAAGTCAACAATATAACTGATAAAACCTGTTGTATGGCAGAGAAGTATTCCGGAGTTGACAGTGAAGAAATAAAAGGTTATCTGAATAAGGGTATAGACAGATTATTCAGCGCAGGTAAATCATCAGATATAATGTATACAGTTATGAACAAGTCAATAGATACCATTATAATGCTTGGTGAAATATTAGTGTTAGTGCTGACCGCCATATTTTCTGCCTATTTTATGATAATGGATAATAAGAATGACAAAAAATCCGGAAGCAAACTTACATGTGAACTAAAGAAAATATCCGGAAGGGTTGGCAAGGTCTGCACGGCATATGTAAAAACACAACTGGTAATAATGGTAATAACAACTATAGTCTGTTTCACAAGTTTTATGATAATTAGAAATAATTATGCATTGGTTTTTGCACTTGTTGCCGGATTTTTAGATGCGCTGCCGTTGTTTGGAATAGGAATAATACTTATTCCATGGGGAATTATTTATATTATAACAGGAAATTATTTTAAGGCAGCGGTATTGCTTGTTACATTTTTGATTTGCTATATGGTAAGGGAATTTGTGGAACCGAAGATAATGGGACACCAGATAGGAATTTCTCCATTAATGACAATTATGTCAATGTATATGGGATATAAAGTGTTTGGGCTGGTAGGGGTTATTCTTGGCCCGATTGCATACATTCTAATTAATACACTTATGGAGGAATAAATGTGACCGTATGAATTTGGTAAATACCTTAATCTACACATAAAGTTCTTGCAAAGAATTGAAAAAATGTATATCATAAATAGTATTAGAAGTAAAAAACTATTGTTTGGCGTAGTAAATAATTGACAGAATAAAGTGTGTCTTCTACTCCGTTGTTAGGGAATAAGATATTCTAAGTATTCTCATATATGTTTATAAATTTTACGCTACCGTCTCCAAATCCGCAATCCATTGCGGTTGGAGACTTTTCCGAACATCGTGTTCGGAAATAGCTAAATATTAAGTGAATACTAAGAATATCTAATTTCCTTCCAAAGTCGCAGGCACCACACTTTATTTCTGTACAGTATTTCATTACTTTAAACTGTTCGCTAAGAATGGTGATTTCTTATAAGAATTAGGATTGACAGAAGGTATTTTACGATATATTTTGACATGTTTCACAAAAGAATTATACTTGCATTGTGAAGGCAATTAGATTTTCTTAGTATCTAATATATATTCAGCAATGATTTGGCACGATGTCAAATCAAGCACCATCTGCCATGGAGGGCAGATATGGTGCGGTTGCGTCATTATTTCAATGGCTGCATTTAGATACTTAGAAAAACTTATTGTCGAAACACCGCAAGTAGAATCTTTTGCGAAATATGTCAAATATATTCTTAATAATATTTCTTTGGCAGACTAATGCTTGCTTCTCTGAACGGAATTTCAAAAAATATGAAAGGCGAAAAAACATTGACAAAAATAGACATACCTAAGAATGTAAAACTTATAATAAAAGTATTAGAAGATAACGGATATGAAGCATATGCAGTAGGCGGCTGTGTGCGGGATGCAATACTTGGCAGGAAGCCAAATGACTGGGATATAACCACGTCTGCCATGCCTGAAGATGTAAAACAGTTATTTCATAAAACTATAGATACAGGAATTGTTCATGGTACAGTGACGGTGATGATAGAGAGAACCGGCTATGAAGTAACTACATATAGGATTGACGGAAAATATGAGGATGGAAGACATCCTAAAAATGTGGAATTTACCGGTAATCTTGTGGAAGATTTAAAGAGAAGAGATTTTACTATTAATGCAATGGCATATAATGATAGAAATGGAATTGTAGATGAATTTAATGGTATAGGTGATTTATACGGAAGGGTGATAAAATGTGTGGGTAATCCGGAAGACAGATTTAACGAAGATGCCCTTAGAATACTGCGTGCTGTAAGATTTGCGGCAGCACTTGATTTTGACATTGAAGAAGGAACAAGGGAAGCAATAGTTAAACTGTCAGATAATTTGAATAAGATAAGTAAAGAGCGAATTCAGGCAGAATTAGAGAAACTTATTATGTCAAATCATCCGGAGAAACTAAGAATTGCATATGATACAGGAATTACAAAGGTAATCTTTAAAGAGATAGACAGATTAGCAGAGACAGGTGAACTTGAAAGTATGTTATACAAATTATCAGGAATGCCGAAAGAACATTATTTACGCTGGGCAATGGTTTTGTGCCAGACTAACAAAGAAGAAAGCAAAAATATTTTAAGAGAATTAAAGTTCGATAATAAAACGATTAACACGGTATCTAAAATTGTAGAAGCATCTAAAAGAAAATTACCTGATAACCGTAGCGAAATCAGAAGAGGTATTTATGAAATAGGCGAAGAGATATATCCGCAATACCTTGAATTCATGAAAGCGTTTAATGAGAAAAACAAGAGTGAAATTCAGAAAATTCAGGAAGAGTATGAAGATATTATTGAGCGGGGGGAATGCGTTTCGTTAAAGGGTCTGTCAGTTAATGGAAGAGATTTGTTAGAATTGGGGGCGGACAGAGGTGCAGGTGTAGGTGAAGGACTTCAGATGCTTTTGTATAAGGTTTTAGACAATCAGAAATTGAATGAAAGAGAAATTCTCATTAACATATTTAAGGATACATTCACATAAGATAACGTATGGGAGGTGTTTGTGTGAATGAAAAGGGGAATGGAGTTCTAGGCAGATATGACTTCGTTGTAAATAAAACAGGAAGGGCGAAAGGAGCCGTGCTTTTAGATACAAATCAGGGCTTTTTTTTGCTGAAAGAGTTTACGGGAACAAAAAAGCATTTAGAATTTGAAGAAAATCTGTTAAACAGAATCAGTGAAATTGATTTGGTAAAGGTTGACAGCATTGTAAGAGACAGAGATGGAAGTCTGGTAAATGATGATGACGATGGAAAAAAATATGTTGTACATAAATGGTATAATTCTAAAGACATGGATACAAAGGATATGACAATGTTATTAAATGCGGCATAAGCACTGGGAAAGTTACATACAGTAATAAATAAGATTACATACGAAAATATTTACTTAAATGAATGTTTTAATATTGCGGAAAGCAGCAAACAACTTATAACAGAATTTGAAAAACATAATCGGGAAATGAAGCGAACGAGAACATTCATACGTGGAAAACAAAGAAAAAATGATTTTGAATTAATGGTTTTATCCAGTTTCGATACATTTTAGAATGACGGAATGGAAGTCTTAGAAAGTGCAAAGGAGAAAAATCTTGAAAAGTTTATTATCAGTAATATGGAACTTGGAAGAATTGTCCATGGTGCATATAATTACCACAATATAATTGTGGCAGGAGATAATGTGGTAATAACCAATTTTGAACATGCTAAATGTGGTGTGCAGATAAGGGATTTGTATGATTTTATGAGAAAAGTTATGGAGAAATATAACTGGAATATCGAACTGGGTAAAAAGATGTTATGCGAATATAGGAAATACAGGTCGGTTTCTGATATGGAAATGGAATATTTTATTCTAAAACTTAAATATCCCGAAAAATACTGGAAGATGCTTAACCACTATAATAACAATAATAAGTCATGGGTCCCTGATAAGGATATAAATAAATTGAAATCTGTAATAGAACAGCATGGTAAGAGACGGGATTTTGTTAACAGTTTATTAAATTTAAAATAATATCTATGGATTTTTTTGACTTTATTTCCTTAATATTATATAATAACTAAGATTATGTGAGTAACAAACAGAGGAGATATCAAATGAACATCAAGGAAAATAAATTTAAATACATTATGATTTTCCTGGGAGCACTTTTAGTTGTAATAATACTGATGATTACAACAGGTAAAGAAAATGGGAGCAAAGCAACCATTTCTCATGGTGTGGATGTTCCGGTAATGCCCACAAAAGAGACAGAAGAGGCCTCAGGAAATGTGTCTGAAGGAAACAGACTTCAGGCGGTGGTATTAGATGTGGATACAAAGGCACTTACTATGATACTTCAGGAATTAGGTACAAAGAAGAAGGTAACTTACAGTTATACCGGTGGAACAGATGTGGTTAACCGATATGATGATATTATATCAGTCAGCCAGCTTAAAATCGGAGAAGTCGTAGATGTAGAATTTGCATCTGACAATAAGTTATCAAAGATTAAGGTATCAGAAAATGATTGGGAGTATCCGGGGGTTACGAATTTTAAACTGGATACTGATAATAAAGTATTGACTGTTGGTAATGAGAAATATAGTTATACTGACAATACTGTAATAATTAACGAGGATAAGGAAACAACAATTGATAAATTAGAAAGTATTGATATGCTGACGCTTAAAGGGAAAGATAAGCAGATAGATTCCATAATAGTCACAACAGGACATGGATATGTAAGACTTGACAGTACGACATTCTTTGAAGGTGGATTTGTGGAAATAGGTTCGAAGATTGTACAACTCATTACCGAAAATATGGTTATTCCGGTACCGGTTGGAGATTACACATTAATGGTTACTAAGGATAAAACATCGGGTTCAAAGGATATTTCTGTTGGAGTCAATGAAGAAATTCGAGTCAATTTAATGGAATTCCAGTCGGATGCAGTAAGACTTGGAACGTTGTCATTTAAAATTACACCGGCAGGTGCAAAACTTACAATTGATGGAGTGGTTAAGGATTATTCTGAGATAATAGATGTTGCTTATGGAACACATAAGATAGTTATTTCAGCAAATGGCTATGAAACTTATAGTCAGATAATTACAGTCAAGGATATTTTTAAGGAATATGATATAACCCTAACAGAATCAACTGAAACTTCTGCGGCAGAAACAGGGCATGAAGAGGAGACTACTACTAAAAAGACTACTACTAAAAAGACAACCTCATCTTCTAAAACCACAACTGCCCAGACAACTACATATCAGACAATTGATTATAACAGTCTGATAGATGCACTATTTGGAAAATAACCAATTAAATAACCAATTAATAAATTTTATTGACATATTACAGGAGGTAAAAGGATGAATTACAAAGAACTTTATGAAGAGTGGCTAAGCAATCCTTGTTTTGACAACGAGACAAAAGCAGAATTAAAGGCAATAAGCAATGATGAAAACGAAATTAGAGAAAGATTCTATCAGGAATTAGAATTTGGTACGGCAGGTCTTAGAGGAATCATTGGTGCCGGCATAAACAGAATGAATGTATACACAGTCCGCAAGGCAACACAGGGACTTGCAAATTATATTTTAAAAGTTGGCGAAGCGGAAAAAGGTGTAGCAATAGCATATGATTCAAGAAGAATGTCACCGGAATTTGCGGATGTGGCAGCACTATGCCTGAATGCAAACGGAATTAAGGCTTATGTATTTGAAAGTCTTCGTCCTACTCCTGAATTGTCATTTGCAGTAAGAGAATTGAGATGTATTGCCGGTATTAACGTAACAGCAAGTCATAATCCGCCTGAATACAATGGATATAAAGTGTATTGGGAAGATGGTGCACAGATTACACCACCTCATGATAGTGGGATTATGTCAGAAGTTAAGGCGGTTACAGATTTTGCATCACTTAAGACAATGGATAAGAACGAGGCTGTTAAGGCTTGCCTTTATAAGGTGATTGGTGAAGAGATTGATGATAAATATATTGCAGAACTTAAGAAGCAGGTTAAACATCAGGATTGTATAGATGCGGTGCAGAAAGATTTAAAGATTGTATATACACCACTTCATGGAACCGGTAATATTCCGGCAAGAAGAATTCTTAAGGAATTAGGTTTTGAAAATGTATATGTTGTGCCGGAACAGGAACTTCCTGACGGAGAATTCCCGACAGTAAGTTATCCTAATCCTGAAGCAGCAGAAGCATTTGAATTAGCATTAAAATTGGCAAAAGAAAAAGATGCAGATTTAGTCCTTGCAACAGATCCTGATGCAGACAGATTAGGTGTATATGTTAAAGATTCTAAGACAGGTGAGTATATTACACTTACAGGTAATATGTCAGGATGTCTTTTAGCAGATTATGAGATCAGCCAGATTAAAGAATTAAACGGACTTCCGGAAGATGGGGCATTGATTAAGACAATAGTTACAACTAATATGGCAGATGCAATTGCTAAATATTTCGGTGTAAAGTTAATAGAAGTATTGACTGGATTTAAATATATCGGACAGCAGATTTTAGGATTTGAGCAGAGTGGAAAGGGTGAATATTTATTTGGATTCGAAGAAAGCTATGGCTGCTTAATTGGTACACATGCAAGAGATAAAGATGCAATTGTTGCCACAATGGCACTTTGTGAAGCAGCAGCATATTACAAGACAAAGAATATGACTTTATGGGATGCCATGATAGCGATGTATGAAAGATATGGTTATTACAAAGATGATATTCAGTCAATTACATTAAAAGGCATTGAAGGACTTGCTAAAATTCAGGAGATTCTTGAAACTCTTAGAAATAATACCCCAGAGAAGTTTGGCAAATACAAAGTTCTTTCAGCAAGGGATTACAAAAAAGATATTATCAGAGATATGATAACGGGAGAGGTTAAACCGACAGGACTTCCATCATCTAACGTATTGTATTATGACTTAGAAGATAATGCATGGCTGTGTGTAAGACCGTCAGGAACGGAACCGAAAGTTAAATTCTATTACGGAGTAAAAGGTACTTCATTAGCAGATGCCAATCAGTTATCAGATGAGCTTGGTAAAGAAGTAATCGGTATGATTAACAAAATGTTGTAATTGCAAATCTTTTTTAATCAGGAAAGGAAGGTACTAAATATGGCAGATAAGATAGTTTGGCAGGACAGAAAGAGAATAATCTTCGGACTGCCTTGGACATTTACAAAATACAAATTATATGAGGACAGATTAATTATCTGTACAGGATTTTTTAATAAAAAGGAGGAAGAAGTAAGATTATACAGAATTATGGATAATACTTTAGAAAAACCTTTCGGACAGAGAATATTTGGCTTAGGCACTATCAGGGTTAATTCAGCGGATAAGTCAACGCCCGTATTTTATCTTGCGAAGATTAAGAATTCTGATATGGTAAGAAATAAGTTTTCTGACCTGGTTGAGAAGGAGAGAACTAAGAAAAGAGTATCAGGACGTGAGTATATGTCTAATGATATGGACGATACGGATGACGATGATGATTTGATGAATTAACCAGAAAAATGTAGGAATTTAATAATTTGAAGCATTTAAGTATATGTGGTGTTAAATTGCAGTAAATCAGAAAGGTGAATATACGATGAGAAAAAATATTAAAGTTATGCTGGGTATAATGGTTTTATCACTGTCAATGTTTGCATTGTCAGGATGTCGTTCAGTTACGGTTAAGTCAGGTTCTTATATAGATGAGAAGAAAACTACTGAAGAGAAAAGTACAAAAGATACTTCTGATGATGACAAGGATTATATCTATGATGATGGTGAAGATGATGAAGAAAAAGAGACAACTACTAAAAAGAATAATTCGTCTTCAAAAACAGACTGGAAATCATATTCAGGTACAAATTATTCATTTAAATTAAGTTCTGACTGGACTAAGACAACAAATGCATCAGCTGAATTAGCATTTTCACATCTTGGAACTGCAAGTGATGGATTTGCAGAAAACATTAATGTAATTGTGCAGGATTTATCATCATATGACATCGATTTAGAAGGTTATAAGGATTTGTCTTTACAGCAGTTCGAAGATTTGGGCTATGAATTAGAGAGCATCAAATCTATGAAAGTAAATGGTGTAAAAGGTTATTATTGTGTAACATCTGTATATGAGTCAGGAATAGAATGTTATATGGCACAATATTTTACAGTAATAGATGATAGTGCATATATATTTACATTTGCTGCGGATGAAGATGGATTTGATGAATTGGAAGATGAAGTAATTGATATATATAATACAATAGAGTTTAAGAGTGTAAGCGGAGCATAAATTGCCATATCTGACTTTGGCATACTAGTACATCATCTTCGAAATAACCGGACCATATACTTGTCTAATGTCCCGATTGCACAATTCAAAAAGCATCAGCGCAGTCCGCTATGCCTACGTTTTTTGAATCGCACACTCAGAAAATTATCCGGCGTATATAGTCTGGTTATTTATGGGATGCTGCTACTAGCATATTATTATATAAAATAAAGATACAAGCAGGAGTTTCTAAATGAGATTCAGGCTTGTATTATTTTTGTAGCTGAATATGTTTTCTTGAAGATATTTGACAAATATAGTATAATATCAGTCAGAAATTCAAAAGAATGTGAAAGGATGCAAAAATATATGAATTCAAGAGTGACAATAGGTGAAATAGTATCAATGCTTCTGATTATAATATCATTTGCCGCTACCGGTATAATGATAATTAATGGGGATTACAAATACGCATTGATTGCACTCACATTTGCTGCGTTTTGTGTGCTTGTGGGATTTGCAGTGCTTATTATTGAAGACTCAGACAGAATACTTGATTTGAGTAATCCGAGTTTAAGAAACCCGAGAAGAAGTAATTCCGGTAAACGTGTGAAATATATAACAAGACTTACACCTGAAATGACATCCGAAAAGACATCTAAAAAATACAAAGATGATTTGTATCTGGTGGATGATGACGATGAGGGTGAATTATATGAATCTGTTGGAAATATGCGAGTGTATAAACGTGGTGAAAAGATAGAATACCACGATACAGATGAAGATTAAAGGAGGTTAAAATGAGTAAGAAAAATTTTATACTGACTGCTTTGGTCATTAATTTAACTATATGCCTTACATTATGTATAGTTCTGTTTACGGATAAGAATACAACAAAGGGCAATAACGATAAAACAGTATTAGAAAATATGAGTAGTAATCAGACGTCAGATAATGAAAATGAGTTTTCTGATGATATAACTATTCATAATACGACTACAAGTGACAAAAATACTGATTCAGGAGAAACCACTAGTAAAATAGTTGAATCACAGGTGTCTTCAGAGACATTGCCATCGACATATAATAATAATACAACACCGATGACTACAATCCCAGAAGAGACAACTGTACCACAAGAGACAGCTATAGTGATAAATGGAACCACAGCATTAATTAAAAGCAGCTGCAATATAAGGTCAAGTGCTGATGTTGGAGGTAATGTAATAGGAACAGCGAATGCAGGGAATTCATATACTATTGATAAGGCAAAATGTAGTTCTGACTGGATAGCCATTTACATAAATGCAGGCACGGTTGGATATATATCATCATCATTTTGTACAATCCAATGATTAAGGTGTCAAATATATAAACATAATGTATACTATTTGACCCCGGCATCATTTCAACAAAAATAGTCTCAAAAGAAGGACTTCTTTCATAATATATAATATATATTATGAGAGGAGTTTTTTTAGTGGAAAATAATGCATGTTATATATGTCTTATTATTGTGGCAGTTATTATTATAGTTCTTTTTATTATAAGAAAGTTTATATATATCAGGAGAGCAGGAAAGTTTTATCCGGAGTACAATTCGCCTTTGCAGGTAGAAAGGATTAATAGGGAACTAAAGGGTGCCGGATTTGAATTTGACCCGGAACAGGAGATTTTCTTATCAAGGCATGATGCCTGGCAGCGAAAATATGGTTATAGAAATCTTTTTGATGAGATGGCGCCGTCATTTAATATGATAATAGACAGTGAACCGGTAAAATTTGAATATGATGGACGAAAGTGGATGATAGAACTGTGGAAGGGACAATATGGGGTTACAACCGGGGCGGAAATCGGAGTATATGTATCAAAAGATGGCAGACATTATGAGAGTGTATCTGAAGATGAAGAGTTATTTATGAGTTTTATTTTATTAAAAAACGGGAAAGTATTGCTGCGAAGATATGATACACACTGGTGGCTTACTGGGTTTGTGCTGGGTGAATATTCTAAGCCCAAAGAACTTACCATGATAGCAGAGATAATATTTCCTGATAACGAAATGTGTTTAAGTTTTATAAATGCTATGAGAAATAAGGGACATAATAGGAAAAACATGTCAGTATTTCGTAATACTGTAAGAATAAGATATGATAAACCATATTATAAACAGCCGGCAAGCAGAAGCAGAATTAATGCTAAACTGAGAATGAAGATAAATAAACTAAATTGTAAAATATATAGAAAGTATACCAGAAAACAAAAATATACTTTAGATAAAATAGGATATATTAAATACAGAGTTCCCCGAATATACCGTGTATGTGTGAGAATGTTATATGTATGGGGGAAAATAAGAATTATGATGACATAATAAACAGATATGGGGAAATATTCTGGATAATGTCAAGGTTTTATAAGGAAGGCAGACTCAGAATGATTTATGGCCATCAGGGTTCGTTTTTAAATGACACATTTTGGAAACTTGGAAGATGGCTTGTAAGATATATATGGACACCTTTAGAATTAATAGGATTCAATAACCCGGATACACCGCCAGCGGATAATTATCAAAATGCAAGACAAAACGAAAAAATTGAAAATTGGGCAGAATATCATAAATTAGTCACAATTGTGGGACATACACACAGACCATCATATCCGGATAAAGGGGGATATTATTATAATTCAGGGAGCCTTGTTCATCCTAGATGTATAACTGCTATTGAAATTGAGA
>CAZQRO010000054.1:14228-14900 GCA_964595785.1 uncultured Eubacterium sp. | reverse complement strand
ACAGCTTACAGAAACAGCATCAAATGCACTTATGTATATAGTAGTTATTTTACTTGGAACAAGTGTTGGTGCTACAACAAGTGCTGCAGCATTCTTAAATCTAAACACAATTAAGATAGTAGTTCTTGGCCTTGTTGCTTTTGCATTTGGTACGGCAGCAGGTGTTATCATTGGTAAAGTTATGTGCAAGGTTACAGGAGGAAAGATTAATCCTCTTATCGGTTCAGCAGGAGTTTCGGCAGTTCCAATGGCGGCAAGAGTATCTCAGAAAGTTGGTTCAGAATCAGACCCGACAAACTTTCTTCTCATGCATGCAATGGGACCTAATGTTGCCGGCGTTATTGGTACGGCTGTAGCAGCAGGTACATTTATGGCGATATTTGGAATTGGAGCATAAGATTTGATAACTGTTCATAGTTAAGCAGATTTGGCAGTGAACAGTTACACATTTTTAGTTATACAGATTAAAAGCATTTTCCATTTGATAAATGCAGAAATGAGGTAAAATATGGCAGAACAGGTTAAAAAACCAATAAAAATTACAGAAACAGTTCTTCGTGATGCTCATCAGTCATTGATTGCTACGAGAATGACAACAGAACAGATGTTGCCTATAGTAGACAAGATGGATAAAGTTGGATACCATTCAGTAGAATGCTGGGGTGGAGCGAC
>CAZQRO010000054.1:0-14218 GCA_964595785.1 uncultured Eubacterium sp. | reverse complement strand
TTACAGATGTTATTTAGAGGACAAAATATCTTAGGATATAATCATTATGCAGATGATGTAGTAGAATATTTTGTACAGAAGTCGATTGCTAATGGTATCGATATTATCAGAATATTTGACTGTTTCAATGACCTTGATAACTTAAAGACAGCTGTCAGTGCAGCTAAAAAAGAAAAAGGTCATGCTCAGATAGCATTATCTTATACATTAGGAGATGCCTATACACTTGATTATTGGAAGGAAACAGCTAAGAAAATTGAAGAAATGGGTGCAGACTCATTATGTATCAAGGATATGGCAGGACTTTTGTTGCCATATAAGGCAACAGAGTTAGTCCAGGCATTAAAAGAGGGAACATCTCTTCCAATTCAGCTTCATACACATTATACTTCCGGTGTGGCTTCAATGACATACTTAAAGGCAGTAGAAGCAGGCGTTGATGTAATTGATACAGCAATGTCACCATTTTCAATGGGAACAAGCCAGCCTGCAACAGAAGTTATGGTTGAAACATTTAAGGAAACACCTTATGATACAGGATTTGACCAGAATCTGCTTGCTGAAATTGCTGATTATTTCAGACCAATTCAGGAGGATGCTCTTAAAACAGGATTACTCAATCCTAAAGTTATGGGTGTTAACATTAAGACTTTATTATATCAGGTACCGGGCGGAATGCTTTCTAATCTTGTATCACAGCTTAAAGATGCTAATGCCGAAGATAAATACTATGATGTTTTAGAAGAAATTCCAAGAGTAAGAAAAGACTTTGGTGAACCGCCGCTTGTTACTCCTTCATCACAGATTGTTGGAACACAGGCTGTTCTTAATGTACTTCAGGGTGAAAGGTATAAGATGGTAACTAAAGAATCGAAGAAGATTTTAAGCGGTGAATTCGGTAAGACAGTTAAACCGTTCAATGAAGAAATTCAGAAGAAATGTATCGGTGACACAAAGCCGATTACATGCAGACCGGCAGACTTGATTAAACCACAGTTAGAGGAGTTTAAGAAAGAAGCAGAACAGTATATAGAGCAGGACGAAGATGTATTGTCATATGCATTATTTCCACAGGTTGCAACAGAATTCTTTAAGTACAGAGAGGCACAGGAAACAAAAGTTGACCCTGCATCCGCTGATACTAAAGATGGTGTTTACCCGGCTTAGTAATATTAAATATATTTAGCAACTGGTTTTATACTATTGCTGATAACTATAAGACAAGTCATTATGATATAAATTGATTCCATAATGACTTGTTTTTTTATGGTATGTTGTGTTAAAATTGTTTGAGAAAAACAAAAAATAGCTGGAAGAACTAATCAAAGAAAGGCGAAGAGCAGACGAACATGGATTTGATATCAAGAATGAATGAGTGTTATCTTAAAATGAGCAAAGGGCAGAAAAAACTTGCCTCATATATAACTTCTAATTATGATGCGGCTGTATTTCTAACGGCTGCAAAATTAGGAGCAATGGTTGGAGTCAGTGAATCGACGACAGTTCGCTTTGCAACATTATTAGGCTATGAAGGCTTTCCGGAGTTTCATAGGGCATTAGAGGATGTTGTAAGAGATAAACTTCATTCCGTTCAGAGAATAGAAATTTCTGCATCTAAGATGACAAAAACCCAGGTTTTAGAGACAGTAATGTTATCAGATGCGGAGAAGATAAAACTTACATTAGATACAATTTCTAAGTCAGCTTTTGATGAGGCTGTGGAAAGTCTGATAACGGCAAGACGCATATATGTGGTGGGAATAAGGACTTGTACTCCGCTTGCGGGTTTTCTGGGATTTTATCTGAACCTTATATTTGAAGACGTAACAGTGATAACTACAAATAGTGCAAGTGAAATATTTGAACAGATGATTAATATCAGGGAAGAGGATGTTCTTATAGGAATAAGTTTTCCAAGATATTCAATGAGGACACTTAAAGCCATGGAATTTGCCAATGACAGAAATGCAAAAGTAATATCAATAACTGATGACAAGAATTCGCCATTGAACCTTTACTCATCATGTAATCTGTTAGCCAGAAGTGATATGGCTACAGTAGTAGACTCACTTGTGGCACCACTCAGCGTAATTAATGCACTTGTGGTTTCCTTATGTATGAAAAAGGCGGACTATGTTACGGATAAATTAGATACATTAGAGAAAATATGGGAAGGTTATCAGATATATTCAAACGATGAAATAAATATTGCTGATGATGAAGTGGCGATAAAGAGTATGTAATAAAAAACTTCAGCATGGAGGAAGTATGTCAAATTATAAAGTAATTGTTGTGGGCGCAGGTGCGGCAGGAATGATGGCAGCATATTCTGCGGCTGTAAACGGTGATAAAGTTACCATATATGAAAGAAATGATAAAGCCGGAAAGAAGATTTTCATCACAGGAAAAGGCAGATGTAATGTGACTAATTCATCTGATGTGGAGACAATTTTAAATAATATTGTAACAAACAGAAAATTTATGTATAGTGCCTTGTATTCATTTACAAATGAAGATGTAATGAATTTCTTTGAAAATGAAGGACTGAAGTTGAAAGTCGAAAGGGGAAACAGAGTTTTTCCTGAATCAGATAAATCATCTGATGTAATTAATGCATTAAAAAAATCATTAAAAAATGCCGGTGTAAACATAATATATAATACATGTGTTACAGATTTAGTTATAGAGGATAATGTTATAAAAGGAATTGTACTTGACGATGGAAAAAAAGTGTCATGTGATAAAGTTGTTATGGCAACAGGAGGGGTATCATATCCTGTGACCGGTTCAGACGGAATAGGTCTTAAAATTTTAGAAAAATATGGACATAACATTAAAGAAGTGCGGCCGTCGTTAGTTCCGATGAATATTAAAGAAGAATATGCCAGAGAATTACAGGGACTTGCTTTGAAAAATATATCTGCTTCGTTTTTCAGAACAGATAAGAAATCAAAGAAACCTGCATATGAGGAATTTGGCGAAATGCTTTTTGCACATTTTGGTGTGAGCGGACCGGTAATTTTAAGTGCCAGTAGTCTTATCGGAAAATATCTTAAAGATGGTAATGTAATTCTAAAAATTGATTTAAAACCGGCATTGACTAATGAACAGCTTGATGACAGAATACTTAGGGAATTCGAAAACAGTATTAATAAAGATTTTAGAAATTCGTTAGATACACTGCTGCCAAAAAAGATGATTCCTGTAATAATAGATTATTGTAAAATTAATCCTTATAAAAAAGTTAATATTATCTCTAAGGAAGAGAGACTTATGCTTGTAGAAGCAATGAAGGGTTTTACTTTAACAGTAACTTCTTTAAGAGGATTTAACGAAGCCATAATTACACAGGGTGGAGTAAATGTAAAGGAAATAGACCCAGGAACAATGGAATCAAAGATAATTAAGAACATGTATTTAGCCGGAGAGATGTTAGATGTAGATGCTCTTACAGGTGGATATAATCTGCAGGTGGCATGGTCTACAGGAAGATTAGCAGGAAATAGTATTAATGACTGATTTAAGTGAAAGGAAATTAAAAGTTGTATGAAAAAAATAAATGTTGCAATTGATGGACCGGCAGGTGCAGGTAAAAGTACCATAGCAAAATTAGCAGCCATGAAAAGAAAATTCATATATGTTGATACAGGTGCAATGTATAGGGCAATGGCACTGGCATGCATTAGAGAAAACATCATGGCAGGTGATAAAGAAAATGTTGTTAAAGTATGTGAAAAATGTAATGTTACAATAGAATATGTGAATGGTGAGCAGAATGTAGTGCTGAATGGTGAGAATGTTAATGCATTTATCAGGACGGAAGAGGTAAGCCAGATGACATCAGCAGTTTCGGCATATCCGGAAGTCAGGGCAAAACTTTTGGAAATACAGAGAAGTATTGCAAATACAGAAAATGTAATAATGGACGGAAGAGATATTGGTTCTAATGTTCTCCCGAATGCAGAAGTTAAAATTTATCTTACTGCTTCAGTTCATACAAGGGCAATGAGAAGATATTTAGAACAGAGAGAAAAAGGATTTGCAGGAACTATCGAAGAAATTGAGGCAGATATTGTGCAGAGAGATTATAGGGATTCTCATAGAGAATGTGCACCACTTATGATAGCAGATGGTGCAGAAATTATAGATTCTTCAGATATGACAATTGATGAAGTTGTTGACAAAATAGTTGAATATATAGATGAGGTGGAACATGGAAGTAGCAGTTGCTAAAAGCGCAGGATTCTGTTTTGGTGTGAAACGAGCCGTTGACAAGGTATATGAACAGATTGATAATAATCATGGCAATATGAAAATCTACACATATGGGCCTATAATTCATAATGAAGAGGTCGTAAAAGATTTAGAAAGCAAGGGAGTTACGGTGATAGACTCCATAGAAGATTTAAAGAAGTTAAGAGAGGGAATAGTAATTATACGTTCTCATGGTGCCACGAAAGAAATTTATGACATAATAGAAAATAATAATCTGATTTTAGTGGATGCAACATGTCCATTTGTTAGAAAAATTCATAAAATTGTGCAAAATGAAAAGAATAGTAACAGGCACATTGTAATAATCGGGAATGCTAATCATCCTGAAGTACAGGGAATAAAAGGATGGGCAGGAGAAAATACAACTATAATCGGTACAGAAGACGAAGCAGCACTTTTTGAATTGAAAGATGGAAAAAAAATTTGTATTGTATCCCAAACGACATTTAATTACAAGAAATTTAAATATTTAGTTGAAATTATTTCTAAAAAGGGTTATGATATAAATGTTTTAGACACAATTTGCAATGCTACTCACGAACGCCAGCGTGAAGCGAAAGAAATAGCAAAGCAGGTTGACACCATGATTGTCATTGGTGGAAAAAATAGTTCAAATACACAAAAGTTGTATGAGATATGCCAAAATGAATGTAATAATACTTACTATATACAAACATTAGATGATTTAGAATTAGATAATATTGAGTTAGGTAGTTACGTAGGTATTACAGCTGGGGCTTCAACCCCAAATAATATAATCGAGGAGGTTCATACTAATGTCAGAGTTAAGTTTTGAACAGTTATTTGAAGAGCAGGGAATGAAACAAATAAGTACAGGAGAAGTCGTTGAGGGCACAGTAATCAGCGTTAAAGAAGACGAAATTGTCTTAAATATAGGTTACAAGGCAGATGGCATTGTTAGTCGTAGTGAATATACAAATACGCCTAACGTTGATTTGACAACATGTGTATCTGTTGGCGATACTATGGAAGCCAAAGTCGTTAAGGTTAATGACGGCGAAGGTCAGGTTATGCTTTCTTATAAGCGTCTTGCTGCTGAGAAAGGAAGCAAACGTATTGAAGAAGCTTTCAACAACAAAGAAGTGCTTAAAGCAAAAGTTACACAGGTTAGGGCAGGCGGTCTTACAGTTGTAGTTGACGAGACAGAAATCTTTATTCCGGCAAGCCTTGTTTCTGACGCATATGAGAAAGATTTATCTAAATATGCTGATCAGGAAATTGAATTTGTCGTAACAGAATTCAGCCCTAATTCTAATCCTAGAAAGAGAAGAATTATCGGTAACAGAAAGATGCTCTTAGTAGCAGTTAAAGAAGAAAAACAGAAAGCATTACTTGCATCCATTAAAGAAGGCGATATCGTTGAAGGTACAATTAAGAATGTTACTAACTTTGGCGCATTTATTGATTTAGGCGGTATGGATGGCTTACTTCATATTTCAGAAATGTCATGGGGAAGAGTTGAGAATCCACAGAAGACATTTGCAGCAGGAACAAAGATTAAATGTCTTGTTAAGGAAATTAATGGTAATAAGATTGCACTTAGTCTTAAATTTGATGATACTAATCCTTGGACAAAAGCTGAAGTTAACTACCAGACAGGAACAGTTGTTAAGGGAACAGTTGCAAGAATGACTGATTTTGGTGCATTCATCGAATTAGAGCCTGGAATTGATGCCTTACTTCATGTTTCACAGATTTCAAGAACAAGAGTAAATAAACCTTCAGATGTTCTTTCAGTAGGACAGGAAATTGAAGCAAAAGTTGTTGATTTCAATGAAGAAGATAAGAAAATCAGCTTGAGTATGAAGGTGTTAGAGCCTGAAACAGATGCTGAGGAAGAAGAGGCGGTAACTGAAGAATAATTCAGGAGGCTATATATGGATTACGAACAATTCAAACTGCCAATATATGAATTAACTCATATTGATTTAAACTGTTATAAGGAACGCCAGATGAAACGAAGAATCGAAGCACTTATAGCAAAACATAAATTCAGCGGATATGAAGAATATATAGAAGCCATTAGTAATAATAAGAAATTATTCGAAGAGTTTATGAGTTACATTACAATAAATGTATCTGAATTCTATAGAAATTCTGACCAATGGCAGATTTTAGAAAACGATATAATTCCATATCTGCAGAATAATTTGAATAGAAGATTGAAAATATGGAGTGCCGCCTGTTCAACGGGTGATGAACCATATTCTCTGGTAATGATGCTGTCAAGACATATGCCGTTAAATGACATACATATTATAGCAACAGATATTGATAAACAGGTTTTAGAAAAGGCAAATGTAGGTGTGTATAGTGAGAAAAGTATCATAAATCTGCCTGCGGAGTTTAGAAATAAGTATTTTACTAAAATTGGTGACAGAAATTACCAGATTACAGATGAAATAAAGAAATGTGTTGAATTTAGACAGCATGATCTGTTAAAAGATGAATATATTGATTATTGTGATTTAATTCTTTGTCGTAATGTTGTAATATATTTTACAGATGAAGCCAAAACAGAGATATATAGAAAGTTCAATGAATCACTTAACCCGGGTGGAATATTGTTTGTAGGAAGTACAGAACAGATAATAAACTATCGGGAACTGAATTATTCATCATTGAAATCATTCTTTTATAAGAAAAACAATTAATTTGTATGGCTGCCCATATTTTGGACAGCCATATTTTAATTATGGAGGTAAGATGAGAGTTATAGCGGGAACAGCAAAAAGACTTCAGTTAAAAACCGTGAAAAGCAATGACACACGTCCTACAACGGATAGGATTAAAGAAACATTGTTCAACATGCTGCAGAATGACATAGAGGACTGTGGATTTCTGGATTTGTTCAGTGGAAGCGGTGCAATAGGAATTGAAGCATTAAGCAGGGGAGCTAAAGAAGCTGTATTTGTTGAAAATAGTAAAGAGGCTCTTAAGTGCATAAAAGAAAATCTCATATTTACAAAATTAAATAATAGTGGTATTGTTATGGAATGCAATGTATCGTCAGCAATTTCCATACTTGAAGGGAGAAAAACACATTTTGATATTGTGTTTATGGATCCGCCGTATAACAGGGAAATTGAAAAAGAAGTACTTGTAAGACTTAAGGATTCATCTATTATAGATGAAGAAACTATAATAATTATAGAGGCATATCTTGAAACAAATTTTACATATTTAGAAGATATGGGATATAATTTGATAAAAGAGAAAAAGTATAAGACAAATAAACATATGTTTATCTGTAAAAAATAACTATTTGAAAAAATGAAAAGGTTGGGATTAATATAGATGAAAATAGCAATTTATCCTGGAAGTTTTGATCCTGTTACAAAAGGACATTTAGATATTATAGAGAGATCATCTAAAATGGTTGATGTTTTAATTGTTGCCGTACTGAATAATAATTCAAAATCCCCATTGTTTTCTGTTGAAGAACGTGTTAATATGTTAAAGGAAGTGACAAAACATATGGAAAATGTCAAGATAGATAATTTTAGTGGTTTATTGATTGATTTTGCCAGAAAATGTAATGCAACAATTATTATCAGAGGGTTACGTGCTGTAACAGATTTCGAATACGAATTGCAGATGTCACAGACTAACCGAATAATGGACAATGAAATTGATACTATATTTTTAACGACCAGTCTTGAATATGCATATTTAAGTTCTAGTATTGTGAAAGAAGTTGCCTTTTGTGGAGGCGGTTTAGATAAATTTGTACCACCGTTTGTAATTGAGAAGATTAGTGAGAAAATTGATGAAAATAAAAAGCATATTTAGGGAGGCATCAGAATGAGTAAGTATGAACAGATATTAGTGGAGATTGAAGAGTTTATTGATAATTGTAAAAGACAGAAATTGTCAGGTGCTAATATTGTCGTTAATAAAGAACAGTTAGAAGAATACATATCTGAACTTCGAATGAAGACACCTGATGAGATAAGAAAATATCAGCGTATAATAAGCAATAGAGATGCTATAATAAATGCAGCGCAGGCACAGGCAGAAGATATGATTGAGCAGGCAAGACATGAGACAACTGAACTTATTTCAGAACATGAGATAATGCAGCAGGCATATGTTCAGGCACAGAATCTTGTGGACGATGCTTCGGCACAGGCACAGCAGATACTTGATAATGCTGTTAATGATGCTAATGATATCAGAATGGGAGCAATGCAGTATACAGATGATATATTAGCAAATCTGCAGAATATTATTACTCATACAATGGAAAATGTTACAATTAAATATGATGGATTTATGAAATCTCTAAATACAAGTCTTGAAGTAGTAACAGCAAACAGAAATGAGTTGTATCCTCAAGAAGAGACTCAGACTTTAGAAATGGAAACTGAAGATAATATGGAAGAAGTAACAGAGGATAATCCTGATACCGAATTTGAAGATTATACAGTAGATATAGATTAAATATACCGAAAATTAAGAATAACATAAAATGATAATGACGTAAATCAGAGATAATGTAAAATAATAGAATTTAATGCAGCAATTAAATATTCCACCGGGTATATGCAAAATTACCCGGTGGTTTTTTGATATAAAGATATATTATATACTAAGAAAATCTAATATCTTAAAGAAATATTTTTACCATTATAAAGAATAAAAGAGTGAGAATTACTGCAGAAATCATTTTTGAATAAAAATAATCACGTTTGCGAAAACCTGCTTTTCTTACAACACTGTTTACTTGAAAAAAACTTGAAAGACCTCCGAACAGACAAGCAAGAATACATAAGAATAATTTATTAACGGAAGGTAATTGCAGCATGAAAATATAGTAAGTTCCTGATGTGATTTCTAAAGTAGAAACTAAAAGTGTTTTTAATGACAGTGGTAGAAAATATGCTTTCATTATTACTGCAGCAGCAGTGGAAAATATTATTAAATATCCGCCAACTTTTGAAATGGTTATTATTGCATCTGACAGACTGTCATCTAAAATTTTGCTTATAGGATAATCACATGCTTCATTTGCGCCTAAATCATTAGGATAAGATTGCTTTTTTCTGAGTATTATTCCGGTAATTATTTCGGGAAGATATATAAGAATAAGAGCTGCTATTCTGAATTCAGGCAGTTTTAAAAGGGACAGTACAATATATCCCTGAATAAAAGCAGGACTTGCATGATTGACAAATTTAAACAGATATTCAGCTTCATTTTTGCAGATGTTTCCACGAAGATAAAGGTCACTAGTTATTTTAGCACCAACCGGATAGCCGCATAAGAATCCCATAATTACTGCATAAGAACCTTCGTGGCTGACACCGAATAATGTATGTGTAATGGGATAGAAAAACTTTCCAAGTTGTTTTGAATAATCTAACCTTATAATAAAGTTTGAAAATATAATAAAAGGCAGTATGGCTGGCAATAATGAATTAATGAAGAGTTTAATTCCAAGAAGTACACCATCTGCACAATATGTAGGAAAGATAAGCAGAGTGGAAAGTGTTAGTAATAGAATTAAATATATAAATACTTTTTTCATTTTACCAACCCTTTCAAAGAGTTTTATTGTTATAAGTTTATTAAAATATGCGATTAATATGACTAATTATATGGGATTTTGGTTTGACCTTGAATAACATTTATGATATGATTGCCACAGATATTTACAAGTACCACAAATTTATTTATGATTGGAGTGACCCGTATGTGTGGATTTGCCGGATATATTACCTCGGAAGGCAAAGGTAGTGAATATAAAGAAGATTTAATTGAAATGATGAATTCTATTAAGCACAGAGGACCTGATGATGAAGGAACTCATGTGGACGATATGGCCGGGCTTGGATTTAGAAGACTTAGTATTATAGGCATTACTAATGGTAAGCAGCCTATGTATAACGAAGATGGCTCCATTGTAGTAACTTTCAATGGAGAAATATATAATTATCAGGAGATAAAGGATGACTTGATAAAAAAGGGTCATATCTTTAAGACTGATGCGGATACGGAAGTTCTTGTACATGGATATGAAGAGTATGGCAGGGAACTTTTGCAAAAATTAAGAGGAATGTATGCATTTGCAATATGGAACAGAACAGAGAAGGAAATGCTCATAGCAAGGGACATCTTTGGAATTAAGCCATTATTCTACACAAATAATGACGGGGATTTTGTATTTGGTTCAGAGATTAAGGCAATTCTTAAATTTCCTACAGTTAAAAAGGCTTTTAATCCGGAAGCACTTGAGAGTTATCTGTCTTTTCAGTACTCTGTTTTAGATGAAACATTTTTCAAGGGAATATTCAGACTTCCTCCTGCCCATTATCTTATATGGAAAGATGGTAAGATTGAAATAGAGAGATATTATACACCTGAATTCAATGAAGACGACAGTATTACATTTGATGAGGCTGTTAAAAAAGTTAATGATATTATGGCAGATTCTATTGAAGCACATAAGATTAGTGATACTGAAGTTGGCGGTTTCTTATCAGGCGGCGTTGATTCAAGTTACATTGTTGCAAGAAGTAATCTTGACAAGACATTTAGTGTAGGTTTTGATTATCCTAAATGCAATGAGATACCACTTGCTAAGACTCTTTCAGATTATGTCGGTGTAAAGAATAAGAGTAAATTAATTACAACAGAGGAATATTTTGAAGAATTTCCTAAGATTATGAATCATGTTGATGAGCCGTTATCAGACCCTTCTAGTATTGCACTTTATTTTCTTTGTAAACTTGCAAGTGAACAGGTTAAAGTAGTACTTTCGGGTGAAGGCTCAGATGAGTTGTTTGGTGGATATAATGTATACAAATCACCTATAGCACTTAAACCTATGATGGCTATTCCAAGACCTGTAAGAAGAGGTATAAGAAAGGTTCTTTCGAAAGTGCCGGTTAAATTCAAAGGCAAGAATTATATGATTAGGGCAGGACTTGACTTAGAGGAAAGATACATCGGAAATGCTTATATTTTCCATACTCCCGAAGTATATAAGATGCTTAAGAAACCTCTTAAGAAACATACGCCTGAGAGTATTACAAAACCGATATATGATAAGGTTAAGGATAAAGATGATATTACTAAAATGCAGTATATAGATATTAATACATGGCTATGGGGCGATATTCTAAATAAGGCAGATACAATGAGTATGGCACACTCTTTAGAGGTTAGAGTTCCATTTCTTGATAAAGAAGTGGCAAAAGTAGCATTTAGTGTTCCTGTGAAACACAGAGTGGACAAGCATGAGACAAAGAGATATTTCAGAAAAGCAGCAAATGAATTTATGCCTGATATAACGGCTGAAAGAAAGAAACTGGGTTTTCCAATTCCTGTTAGAAACTGGTTAAGAGAAGATAAGTATTATAACATGGTAAAAGAGGCACTCACTTCAAAAGAAGCAGAATTATTTTTTAACACAGATTATCTGGTTGGTTTGCTTGATAAACATTATAATCAGAAATGCGATAATTCAAGAAAAATTTGGACAGTATATGCATTTATTCTCTGGTATCAGAAACATTTTACCGCAGTTGTATGCTAAGAAGGAGGACTTTCTAATGAGAATATCTACTGTGGCAAGTGGAAGCAGTGGCAATTGCATATATGTAGGTTCTGATAATACGCATGTACTTATAGATGCAGGGATTAGCAAGAAGAAGACAGAATTAGGACTTAATGCAAATGATATAGACATAAGAGATATCAGTGGAATACTAATCACTCATGAGCATATTGACCATATAAACGGACTTGGTGTAATTTCGAGAAAATATGAGATACCTATTTATGCAACACCAAGAACCGTTGAAGCGATAAAAAGTAATACAAAACTGGGATTTATTCCGGAAGATTTATATGTGGATATTGAAGCAGACAGACACTTTAATATAGGTGATTTGGACATATGCCCGTTTAATATATCACATGATGCAGCACAGCCTGTGGCATACCGTGTTAGTAAAGGTGATAAAGCCGTTGCTGTTGCCACAGATATGGGTAAATATGATGACTATACAGTTAATAATTTAAAAAATCTTGATGCTATTGTAATTGAGGCAAACCATGATGTGAGAATGCTGCTCGCAGGAATATATCCATATTATCTGAAACAGAGGATTTTAGGAGATAAAGGACATTTATCAAATGAGATGTCCGGAAAACTTATTAATGATATTTTGCATGATGGATTGAAACATATATTACTTGGACATTTAAGTAAAGAGAATAATTATGAAGAACTGGCTTTTGAGACTGTTAAGTCAGAGATTGCAATTAGTGATAATAAATATAAGGCAGATGATTTTAATATTGAAGTTGCCAAGAGAGACACTAATTCAATGTTATTTTGTGTCTGATGTGATAAATGGAAGCAATGTTGAAAGAAATAATTAAATATAGAAAGGTAAATATGCATCTGTCCGGTTCTTTCAATTATTTATTTTGGGCAGTTTCACAAGAAAACTTGTAATGCATAGGTATAAAGAATGAAAAAATCTATTATAACTGTTGTTGGAAAAGACACTGTAGGAATTATTGCAAAGGTATGTACATATTTAGCGGGAAATAATATTAATATTTTAGATATTTCACAGACAATTGTACAGGATTATTTTAATATGATGATGATTGTTGATGCCAATAAAACCGAGAAGAAAATTGGTGCTGTTGCAGATGAATTAGAAGAATTAGGTAATGAAATCGGTGTTCAGATAAAAATTCAGCAGGAAGATATCTTTAATTCAATGCACAGAATCTAAGTAACAGGCTCAGAACCGTTACAAAATAGAAAATAAAGGAGCCGATGTGATGATAAATATATTTGAAGTAAATGAAACAAATAAGATGATTGACCAGGAAAATCTTGACGTGAGAACAATTACTCTTGGTATAAGCCTTTTAGACTGTATAGACAGTGATTTGAATAAAGTTAATGAGAACATCTATAATAAAATTACAGGACTTGCTAAGAATCTGGTAGCAACAGGACAGGAAATTGAAAAAGAATTTGGCATTCCAATTGTTAATAAGAGAATTTCAGTTACCCCGATTGGATTAGTTGGTGGAAGTGCTTGTAAGACACCGGAGGATTTTGTAACCATAGCTAAGACTCTTGATAAAGTGGCTCATGAAGTTGGAGTGAATTTTATTGGAGGTTATTCAGCATTAGTAAGCAAGGGAATGACTAAAGCAGATGAAAATCTTATAAAATCTATTCCACAGGCACTTTCATGTACTGAAAGAGTATGCAGTTCTGTTAATGTTGGTTCAACAAAGACAGGTATTAATATGGATGCTGTTAAACTTATGGGTGAAATTGTTCTTAAAACTGCCGAGTATACTAAGGAGCAGGATTCTTTAGGATGTGCTAAATTGGTTGTATTCTGTAATGCTCCTGATGACAATCCATTTATGGCAGGTGCATTTCATGGTGTGACAGAAGCAGATGCAATTATTAACGTGGGTGTAAGCGGACCGGGTGTTGTAAGAACAGCACTTACTAAGGTTCGTGGAGAAAGTTTTGAAGTCTTATGTGAGACTATTAAGAAGACAGCATTTAAGGTGACGCGTGTAGGTCAATTAGTTGCTAAAGAAGCTTCTAAGAGAATGGGAATACCGTTTGGTATTGTTGATTTATCTCTTGCACCTACTCCGGCAGTTGGTGATAGTGTTGGAGATATTCTTGAAGAAATAGGTTTAGAGAGAGTCGGTGCACCGGGTACAACAGCAGCACTTGCTTTGTTAAATGACCAAGTTAAAAAGGGCGGGGTTATGGCTTCGTCATATGTTGGTGGATTAAGTGGTGCATTTATTCCTGTAAGTGAGGACCAGGAAATGATAGATTCCGTATTAGCAGGAGCACTTACCATAGAGAAACTTGAAGCAATGACATGTGTATGTTCTGTAGGACTTGATATGATTGCAA
>CAZQRO010000053.1:0-15175 GCA_964595785.1 uncultured Eubacterium sp. | reverse complement strand
GCACCAAATCCGCTATCCATAGCGGTTGGTGCTTGATTTGACATCGTGTCAAATCGTTGTTGAGTATGCATCAGATACTAAGAAAATCTAATTATCTTCACAACGCAAGTTTCATTCTTTTGTAAAAATCAACGAAATGTTTTAAAAATACCTTTTGGCACTCTAACTCATATAATCAAATAGTGATATCTGGTTAGATTCAGGAATATCACCAAGTATACCTAAGTCTCCCATGAGGTCAATAACTGTCTTACTTGCCTTTGTCCTGTCTCTTAAATCATCTTTTGATAAAAATGGTCCGTCAAGTGCTGCATCTACCACTGCATCTGACGCTTTTCCACCCATGCCTTCTATGGTGCTGAGTGCAGGCATTAATTTATTTCCAAATATCTGGAATTTATGGGCAGCCACTTTATACAAATCAATTGGCTCAAATTCAAATCCTCTTGCATACATTTCCTGCACAAGTTTCATATCCTTTAACATATCCTCTTCTTTATTAGAAAGAAGTTTCTGTTCCTTACGCTTCTTAAAATCCGCTATATAATATTCAAGACGTTCCCTTCCCATACACATATATTCATAACTGAATGCTGAAGCTCTGATACTAAAATATGCTGCATAATATGCCAATGGATAAAACACTTTGAAATACGCTATCCTATAAGCCATCATAACATAGGCGGCTGCATGTGCTTTCGGGAACATATACTTAATCTTTAAACATGAATCTATATACCACTGTGGAACGTCATGTCTCTTCATTTCTTCAATCCACTCAGGTTTTAAGCCCTTACCCTTACGAACCGATTCCATAATAGTAAATGACTGTTCAGATTCTAGTCCTTTGTTAATCAGATAAATCATGATATCATCTCTTGTACATATGGCTGTCGAAATCGTAGCATCACCATTTAAAATAACTGTCTGGGCATTATTAAGCCACACATCTGTACCATGAGACAATCCTGAAATCCTTACCAAATCTGAAAACGTCTGCGGTTTTGTATCTATAAGCATCTGTATAACGAAATCCGTACCGAATTCTGGTATGCCGAGCGCTCCCAAAGGACAGCCTCCTATATCTTCTGGCCTTATTCCCAATGCCTTAGTGCTTGCAAATAATGACATTACCTCCTGATTATCAAGCGGTACATTTTTAGCATCTAAGCCAGTAATATCCTCTAACATTCTAATCATAGTCGGATCATCATGCCCTAGAATGTCAAGTTTCAAAAGGTTATGGTCGATGGAATGGTAGTCAAAATGTGTAGTTACTGTCTTAGTTGTCATATCATTCGCCGGATGCTGCACAGGTGTAAATGTGTTAATATTGTGTCCTATCGGAAGTACAATGATTCCTCCCGGGTGCTGTCCCGTCGTTCTTCTGACTCCCGTACAGCCCTTAGATATTCTTGTTACTTCACATCTTCTCTTCTTAATTCCACGTTCTTCACAGTATTTTCGCACATAGGCTTCTGCTGTCTTGTCTGCAACTGTACCAATTGTTCCCGCTCGGAATGTCTGACCTTTTCCGAATATAACTTCTGTATATTCATGTGCCTTGCTCTGATATTCACCCGAGAAATTAAGGTCAATATCTGGTTCCTTATTTCCCTTGAAGCCAAGGAAAGTTTCAAAAGGAATATCAAAACCAGCCTTAACTAACTCCTCACCACATTCAGGACACTTTCTGTCCGGCATATCACACCCTGCACCGCCAGTGTACTTTTTAACTTCCGGTGAATCAAAATCATAGAAATGACATTTCTTACAGTAATAATGCGGACTTAACGGATTAACCTCTGTTATACCTGCCATTGTAGCCACAAACGATGAACCGACAGAACCTCTCGAGCCTACCAGATATCCGTCTTCATTAGATTTCCACACAAGTTTCTGTGCAATTATGTACATAACTGCAAATCCATTTGAAATAATGGAATTCAGCTCTCTTTCTAGTCGCTCCGTTACTATTTCAGGCAGATTATCGCCATACATATTATGTGCTGTCTCATAACATATGTCTCTAAGGATATTTTCAGAATTATCAATGATGGGTGGACATTTATCAGGACATACAGGAAACATATTTTCCACCATATCTGCTATCTTGTTCGTATTAGTAACTACTACTTCATATGCCTTATCACTGCCTAAGTACCTGAATTCCTCTAACATCTCATCTGTTGTTCTAAGGTATAACGGTGCCTGCTTATCAGCATCTTTAAATCCCTTACATGCCATAATAATACGTCTGTACACCTCGTCCTGTGGGTCTAGGAAATGTACATCACAAGTGGCAACTACTAATTTATTAAACTGTTCTCCAAGTTTTACAATCTTTCTGTTAATATCCTGTAATTCTTCCATGGTACTTACAGAATATTTATCACTTTCTAACATGAACTCATTATTGCCAAGCGGCTGAATCTCCAGATAATCATAGAATTCTACAAGTCTTGTTATCTCTTCATCACTCTTACCGCCCACAATTGCTTGATACAGTTCACCTGCTTCACAGGCAGAACCTATAATAAGCCCTTCCTGATGTTTCAGATAGTCACTTTTAGGAATCCTTGGCTGTCTGCTGAAATAATCAATATTAGAATTAGAAACCAGTTCATATAAATGCACACGCCCTATTTCATTTGTAGCAATAATTATGGCATGATGTGTCGGCAGTTTCTTGATTCTGCCAACACTCGTTGTACCCATTTCATTAATAGCGTCTAATGAAGATATATCCCTGACTTTAAGCATTTCTATAAACTTTACAAATATTTCTGCCGTACAGCCCGCATCATCTACGGCTCTGTGATGATTTTCTAAAGATACATTTAAGGCTTTTGCAACATTGTCTAACTTATATTTACTAATCTGTGGAAGTAACATTCTTGCAAGTGCAACTGTATCCACAATAGTATATGTCTTCTCTATTCCTATTTTCTTCCCTTCACTTATTATAAAACTCATATCAAAATCAGCATTATGTGCAACCATTACACATCCTTCACTGAATTCAAGAAACTTCGGAAGAATATTCTCTACTAAAGGAGCATCCATAACCATATTATCACTTATTCCTGTCAGCTGTTCAATTCTGTAAGGGATAGGTTCTTCAGGATTAATAAATGTACTGAATTTATCTACAATTTCACCCTTAGATACTTTCACTGCACCAATTTCTATTATTTTGTTATATAACGGGCTAAATCCTGTAGTCTCAATATCAAATACTACATAGTCATCATCAAGGCTCTGATTCTTAGAATTCGTAACCACAGTTTTTAAATCATCTACAAGATATGCCTCTACACCGTATAACATTTTAAAGTCAAACATTTCCTTAAAACCGAATTTGCCTTCTAATTTCTGAAGGGCATGCCATGCTTCTGTAAATCCCTGAACTACTCCGTGGTCTGTAATGGCAAGGGCATTATGTCCCCATTCCTTTGCTCTGGCAATAAGGTCTTTTACATCTGCCACACCGTCCATATCACTTAACTTTGTATGACAGTGAAGTTCCACTCTTTTCTCTACACTTGTATCCATTCGCTTTACAGTGAAATCTGATGTTCTCATAATTCCCGAAACCGAGTTAATTATCAAATCATTGTCAAACTTATCTACTATCGTAATACCTTTTACTCTTACAAACATTCCCTTTTTAATACCATCATAAAACTCTTTAAGGTTCTCATCTTTCATAAAAAGTTTTACAACAATGGAATCTGTAAAATCAGAAATTATAATACTTAATATTGTTCTTTCGCCTTTGATTGGGCGTTCCTCTATATCTATAATCTGTCCTCTGACGGTAACTTCTCCCATTTCACCTTCAATTTCATGCAGATTAATGCTCTGTCCTTCAAATTCTCTGCCATACAGGACATCAGGATTATATGAGCGCTTAAAGCCTCTGCTAAATCCGCCTTCTCTTCGCTGGTATCCACCCTCTGATTTTCCCTTGTATTCATTTCTCGGTACAAAGTCCTTCTTAGCAGCCGATGCCTGTTTTGCACCACTTTTCTCCTCTTTTTGCTCACCGTTACCTGTCTCTTCACCATTATGATTAGACATACTTTTAGTGATGCCTGAAATAATGGCATCAACTTCCTGCTTCATCTTTAATTCATTAATCTTTTCATACTTATTTTCAGTGACTTCCACAAATTCATATCTTATTTCCGTAGCTATTCCGCATCTTTCATTAAAGATTTTCTCTAATATTCTCTTTAATTCAGCAGACTTGTCCTCTGCCACCACTGTATCTGCCAGTTTAATATTCATAATATCGCCATCAAATGTTATTTCGGCTTTATTAAGCATACTGTATTCCATTCTGCTGTAATTATATAACTCAAGCATTATGCTGTCTTTATACATTTTAAAGAGATTCTCTGAATTATACTGGCTTGACAGATTAAAATGCTCCATAATCTTTATGGCTGCCTTGCCTCGAAGCATGACAGCAATGGCTTTTTCCATCTTATATATATCTGATTTATGTATGAGTCTGTTACTGTCTATATAAATGCGAATAGAACTCTTAGCGCGGTTATTTACTATTCGCTTAACCATTATGTCACTAAAGAGTTCCTGCAATTTTTCGTCTGTTTTTATTCCGTCAAATACTTCAAAAAAATACTTTGATTCCAATGTTACCCCAGCCTTTCACTTAATCTGCACACATGCTCTTAAGTTCTTCCTCGAATTGTTCTAATAAATATTCTTCCGAAACCTTTCTTATTATTTCACCTTTCTTAATAATGAGTCCTTCTCCATGTCCGCCTGCAATGCCTAAATCAGCCTCTTTAGCTTCACCCGGACCATTAACAGCACAGCCCATTACGGCAATTTTCAAATCTGCATGATACTTCTCCACAATCTTTTCAACTTTATTCGCTAATGATATCAAATCTATCTGTGTTCTGCCACATGTTGGGCAGGATACCACACTTATTCCGCCTTTTCTTATACTAAGAGTCTTAAGAATAAGATTTGCTGTTCTAATCTCTTCTACCGGTGCACCTGTGAGTGATACTCTGATAGTATCTCCGATTCCTTCATTCAAGATAATTCCAAGACCAACTGATGACTTGATATTACCTGAATACAGGGTTCCTGATTCAGTAATTCCCACATGCAGAGGATAATTTGTCTTAGCAGCAATTAACTCATGTGCTTTGACACACATCATTACATCAGAAGATTTAATACTAATTACAAGATTATCGTAACCTAAGTCCTCTACTAACTTAACTTTATTAAGTGCGCTTTCCACAATACCTTCTGCTGTTACATGACCATATTTATCAAGTATTTCCTTTTCCAAAGAGCCACTGTTGACACCAATTCTTATAGGAATATCTCTTTCCTTAGCCACATCAACTACCGCTTTTACTTTGTCAATTGAACCAATATTTCCGGGATTAATTCTGATTTTATCAGCCCCATTTTCCATTGCTGCAATTGCCAGTCTGTAATCAAAATGTATGTCTGCCACAATAGGAATGGTAATCTGTTTTTTTATCTCTTTAAACGCTAACGCAGCCTCCATTGTAGGAACTGCACATCTTATAATGTCACAGCCTGCAATTGTCAGTTCCTTAATCTGATTAACTGTAGATTCTACATCTTCTGTCTTTGTATTAGTCATGGACTGAATGAGAATATCATTGCCGCCGCCAATAACTCTGTCACCAATTCTAATTACCTTTGTATTATCACGAAACATATTTTGCCTCCATTCCTAAGTGCTTTTTGCAAGCCTCATTTATGAAACTTAAAGCACCTCAATTAGTATTTAGAAAAATTTACCTATATCGTTAAATAAAATCAATACCATTAATATCATTAACACTATCATTCCCGCGAAATGAACCATTGCTTCCTTCTCTTTTGGAACTGCTTTCCCTCGTATTACCTCAATAAACAGGAATACAAGTCTTCCACCGTCTAATGCCGGGAATGGCAGCAGATTAATCACACCTAAGTTAACACTAAATAATATTATCAGATATGAAATCTGTAAAAATACATAATATGCCCCATAGTCTTTGGTTTCCTCATAGGAATCACCTACAAGTTTAACAATTCCAACGGGTCCTGCCACATCATCTTTATCAGCCTTGCCTGTAAATAACAATTTAAATCCCGATAAGGTGGCTTCCATATCATATCGAAGTTCTGTAAAACTGTATCTGATTACCTGGAGTGGATTAGCCTTAACACGAATACCATACGAAAAACCTTCCGTATATCCGGCTTTCTTAGGTGTTACTTTATAATCTGACTCTTTTCCGTCTCTTGATGTTGTTATAGTCATTTCTGAGCCATTCATCGGATTGGCAGACATATACTCGTTAAGACTTTCTCCAGAAGTAATTTCTGTTCCATCGATACCCACGATTATATCATCACTCTTCACACCGGCACCTGCTATCGGTGAACCTTCTGTCACTGTTATCTTACATTCATCTTTATTCGGAACATAACTTATTCCCATGCTATAATATTCACTAGGTGTTATGGTTGTGGTATATTCTTTTCCGTCTCTTTCATATTTTACTTTTACAGGTTTTTTATCAACAGGATTTATATACTGGTAAAGCCACAAATCCCTCCTAATGACAATATTTTTGCCATCATATTCAGTGATAACATCTCCTTCTTTAAGTCCTGCCGTTTCTGCTGCATATCCTTCATTTACATTAGTAACCGCAGCCTGGTCATACCCTTCTAAGCCAATGTATACAATAGACAATACAAGAGCTAAAACAAAGTTAAATATTGGTCCTGCTGCCACAACAGATATTCTCGCCCATACTGATTTCTTATCAAATGCATCTTCTCTTTCACTTTCGTCATCTTCACCTACCATCATGCATGAACCGCCAAATGGTATCAGTTTCCATGAATATTTTGTTCCGCCTTTATTAAAACTTACAATTCTAGGACCCATTCCAAGAGAAAATTCTGTTACTCCTATACCATTTTTCTTAGCCAGAAGAAAATGGCCAAATTCATGTATAAGTACCAATATACTAAATACAATCAAAGATAATACTATACTCATTGTAACCTCCAATTCTTATAACCTTTTAACTGTCTCATTAACAATTTCATATGCTTCCTGCTCCGTATCAAGTATCTGTTCTAAAGTAGGATGTGCTATTACTGTATGGCGGCTCATTGCTGCCTCTATAAGTTCCGGTATATCTAAAAACTTAATTTCTTCATTAAGAAACTTGCTTACTGCTAATTCATTTGCTGCATTATATACTGTCGTCATGGAACCACCTGTTTTACCTGCTTTAAATGCAAGGTCAAATCCCTTAAATGTCTCTCTGTCCGGTTTATAAAAACTTATGCCTGCAATATCAAAAAAATTAACTCTTTTTCCGTCTAAAGGACGTCTGTCAGGATAAAAAAATGCATATTGAATCGGCAATTTCATATCAGGCGTACCAAGTTGTGCCATAATTCCGCCATCAACATATTCTACCATTGAATGAATAAGACTCTGAGGCTGAATAACCACCTCTATATCATCAAAATCCACATCAAAGAGCCATTTTGCTTCTATAACTTCCAGACCTTTATTCACCATTGTAGCAGAATCTATGGTTATCTTTCTGCCCATAGACCAGTTAGGATGCTTAAGTGCATCTGCCACTGTTACATTTTTAAGTTCAGCTGCCTTCATATTTCTAAAAGGACCGCCTGATGCCGTAAGAATAATTTTACTCACCTGACTCTTTTTATTACCCTGTAATGACTGAAATATCGCACTGTGTTCACTGTCCACAGGAAGTATACTGACACCACATTCCTTTGCAAGCGGCATAATTATATGTCCTGCCGTCACTAAAGTCTCTTTATTAGCCAATGCAATATCTTTATGTGCTTTAATTGCTGCTATAGTCGGTCTTATGCCTATCATACCCACAACTGCCGTAAGCACCATATCTGCTGTTTCAATCACTGCCGTTTCAATCAAGCCTTCCATGCCTGAAACAATCTTAGTGTCTGTATCCTTAACTTTTATCTTTAATTCTGCTGCCTTATTTTCATTAAATACACAGGCTAATTGTGGCTCAAATTCCCTTATCTGCTTTTCTAACATATCAATATTACTGCCTGCTGCAAGTGCTGCTACTTTAATGTCATTATTATTCCTTACTATATCAAGTGCCTGTGTTCCTATTGAACCGGTTGAACCAAGAATTGATATATTCTTCATTCAATTGCCTCCTCGTCTGGTAAATCCATTTTATATTTAAGTATTTTATATAATCAAATTCTAAACCTTTATTAATTCTGTATTTCCCATACAGTATTCCCTTTAAATTCTAACCAGTTATATCTTTCCTAAAAATGTTACCAGATAAAATATAATCGGAGCTGTAATAATAACACTGTCAAATCTGTCTAAGATTCCACCGTGTCCCGGTATTAACTTACTGTAATCTTTAATATCATGATTTCTTTTAATTCCTGATGCCGTTAAATCACCTATCTGTGAAATAATTCCACCAACCGCACATACTATCGGAAAAATAATATTAATATTATCTAATGCTATTTTATCTTTAAAAATAGCTGCATATGCAAAACCTAAAAGTGCTGCTCCAACAACGCCTCCGATTCCACCTTCAATAGATTTCTTAGGACTTAACACCGGTGCCATTTTATGCTTTCCAAACATTACCCCCACGAGATATGCACATGTATCACATCCCCATGAACATAAGAAGATAAGCCAGACTATATAAGCACCATCTTTCATCATTCTAACCTGATAAATATACGAAAGCATTAATACTACATAAAACATTCCAAAGAAACATACCATAATATCTTCCGCTTTGAACTTAGGAAATGCAAATACATATATTCCCATTAGTGCAACTAAATATACTATAAAAAACACTATTAAATATTCATTATATTCTAATCTGATTATCGCATAATATGCTATTGTAGCAACATATCCTAAAATTCCCGGTAACTTCCAATGCAGATTAAATACCTTTGTAAGTTCATAAAATCCCATCACTGAAATTGCCACTACTGTTGCGAGCAGTAAATCTTTCCCTATAATGATAGTTACAAGTGCAATTATCACAATAATAATTCCGCTGATAAGTCTCTCTAGAAAAGATTTTGTCATAAGTTTATTAATAACTGACATTCGTTTCGCACCTTATTTAACCTTTCCAAATCTTCTGTCTCTTTCACTGTACTTTTTAACAGCCTTAATTAATTCTGCCTTATTAAAGTCAGGCCAGAGTACATCTGTGAAATAGAATTCAGTATAGGCTGACTGCCATAATAAAAAGTTTGAAATTCTCTCTTCACCACTGGTTCGTATAAGCAAATCAGGGTCAGGAACTCCCTTCGTATCAAGATAATCTGAAATAAGCGCATTATCTATACTTTCAACACTTATCTTACCATCTTTCACATCTTCTGATATATTTTTAACAGCCCTTATAATTTCATCCCGGCTTCCGTAATTAAGTGCAATCGTAAAATTTAATCCCGTATTGTTCTTAGAACATTCCATAAGCTCATCTATTTTATTTTTTATATCATCGCTTAATCTTGATTTTTCACCAATTACTCTTACTCTCATATTATTATTATTGGCACGTTTAATACAGTCCTTTAAATAATTTCTGAGCAGTTTCATTAAAGCATCTACCTCATCCTGTGGTCTGTTCCAGTTTTCCGTTGAAAAAGCATAAACCGTAAGATACTTGATACCAACACTATCAGCATCCTCACAAATTTGCTCAACTACTTTTGCTCCCTGCATATGTCCATAATTTCTAGGCATAAAACGTTTCTTAGCCCATCTGCCATTGCCATCTAAAATAATCGCCACATGATTAGGTATTTTCAAATTACTTAAATCTTCACTTTTAGCCACTGATAGTTCCTCCAAATATCCTATTATGCATATATATGCTAAAAGGGACTGCTTAAATAACCTAAGCCTCCCTTTTTAAGTTTCTATACAGTAAGTATTTCCTTTGACTTATCTTCGATTGCTTTGTCTACTTCTGCAACATACTTATCAGTAAGTTTTTGAATTTTATCTTCTGACTGTTTTAATTCGTCTTCTGATAATTCATTTGCCTTACTAAGTTTTTTAAATGCATCATTGGCATCTCTTCTGATATTTCTAAGTGCAACTTTTGCATTCTCACCTTTTTTCTTGACATCTTTAACTAACTCTTTTCTTCTTTCCTCTGTTAACTCTGGAAACACAAGTCTGATTGCCTTACCATCATTAGAAGGTGTAAGCCCCAAATCTGAACAGAGAATTGCTTTTTCTATTTCTTTAATTAAGCCTGATTCCCATGGCTGAATCTGAATCATTCTGGCTTCCGGAACAGATACATTAGCCACCTGTTGTAATGTGGACAGAGTTCCATAATAATCAACTGTTATTTTATCTAAAATATGCGGATTTGCTCTTCCTGCTCTTATTGTTGAATATTCACTGTAAAGGCTGTCAAGTGATTTACTCATTTTTTCTTCGTATTGTACTAAATTCTCTTCCATAAAATCCTCCATTATCTCTACTAATTTTATTATTCTATAATTGTTCCCGTAAAATTACCATTTACGGCATTAATTATACTGTTTTCTTCATTTAAGCCAAATATCTTCATCGGCATCTTATTCTCCATACATAAAACTGAAGCTGCCAAATCAATTACGCCAAGTTTCTTATCAACTACCTCTGAAATTGATAATCTGTCATATTTCTTAGCCTCCGGATTCTTATTAGGGTCACTGTCATATACACCATCAATTGCTTTAGCTGCAAGTATACAATCAGCTTCAATTTCCACTGCTCTTAAAACCATTCCCACATCTGTCGAGAAATATGGGTGTCCGATTCCTCCTGCGAAGAAACATACCATTCCTTTGCCAAAGTATTTATTGGCTCTGTCCTTAGAGAATAATTTTGTAAATGAGCCACATTCAAATGGTGTAAGTACCTGTGTCATCATTCCTTCTGTCCTGAAGATTTCAGATACATATATGCAGTTCATAACTGTTGCTAACATTCCAATGGCATCTGCTTTCGTTCTGTCTATCTTCTCACTGGTTCTTCCTCGCCAGAAGTTGCCGCCGCCAATCACTATTCCAACCTGTGTGCCGCCATCAACTAACACTTTTACCTGTTTAGCCACTTTAACTACTGTTTCCTCATCAAATCCGGTCTTCTTGTCGCCTGCTAATGCTTCACCACTAAGTTTTAATAATACTCTGTTTAATTTTTCCATAGTAATATTCTATCCTTTCCGAAAAACATTATTTACTGAATGTCTTATCAAATAATGCTGCATAGTCCACTTCTGCATAACACTGTGAAATCATTCCTTCAATGGCAGCTCCATTATTAACCTGAACTGATCTGGAACGTATATTTCCCTGAATAACTGCTGTACCATCTATAATGACCGGACCATGGATATCCACATCGCCCTGAACCGCACCGGCAATAACTGCAGATGAACCATATATATTACCGATAATAACTGAACCGTTACCAATCTTAAGACTTCCATCACTAGTAACATCTCCATCAATTCTTGCATTATTAGTAAATATTTCTGCGCCCCTTGATGAACCTACAATAGTTCCGCATACCACTAACTTGCCTCGGCATGCCACATTTCCTTTAATCTTGCCGTAGATGTTCATTGAACCTTCTGAAACTATGTTACCATCAATCATGGTTCCTTTAGTTACCTCAGCAACTTCTTCCGTAGCAAGTGATGCTTCTTCTTTTGAATACTCATTAGATGTGTCAGTTCTACTTCCTCTTAATTCTGCTTTGGCACTTTCCTTGTCATCTTCCATCATCTCTTCTAATTTCTTATCATTAATAGTAGACTTAATATTTCTTGCAAGGTCCTTTAACAATGTTCCATCTGCCTTAACCGACTCTTCTTCTGTTTCTGATTCTCCATCAAGATAATCGCTGATATCAATATTATCAAGATTAATGTCATCATCTATTAGTTTCTCATAATTTTCATTATTCTGAATATCTTCAACTGCTTCTTCGCTCTTCTCCTCTATGGAAATATCATTCTCGTCTGTTCCGAATAATTCATTAAGAACAACCATATCTATATTACTTTCAATATCTTTTTCATCAAGTGTATTAACTTTTTCGTCCTCTTTTTGCTTTTCTTCTACATTAGTATTTTCATTAGTATTAGTGTTTTCAATATTTTTTTCTTCTACAACTTCTTTTTGTTTCTTTCCTCTTGCCATTTTTTCATCCTCTTTCGACTTTTTACTAGTGGTATCAGTCTCCTGATTATCATCCATATTCACAAGTTCATTGACGGCCTGTGACAATTCCTCTTTAAAATCCTTTAAGAAACTCATCCGCTTATCCTCCATAATCTGTATGTAATGGCTAAGTTCAAGCCATCTATACTGTTCTCAATATCAATAACCTTAAATATTATGTATATCCATAATATAATGGTTACAATGACAAGAATTAATAAAATACGAAATATCATCTTCTTATATCTGTTTATTCTCTTACGTCTGTCAGCGTCTTCCAAATCTTTTTCTCCTTAGACAATTTTCAGCATAACAATACGCATAATATTTTAACACACAACACAGAAATTGAAAAGCATAAAATATCAATCTCTTTATTCTAATTCAAATGCCCCGGTATATAACTGATAATATTTTCCCTTCTGAGCAATCAATTCATTATGGCTGCCCCGTTCAATAATTTTTCCGCTGTCAAGAACCATGATTGCATCGGAATTTCGTACTGTTGATAACCTGTGGGCAATTACAAATGTTGTTCTGCCATACATAAGTTTATCCATGCCTTCCTGAACAAGTTTTTCTGTTCTGGTATCTATTGAAGATGTTGCCTCATCTAATATAAGTACCGGCGGGTCCGCAATCGCTGCCCTTGCAACCGCAATCAACTGTCTCTGTCCCTGACTTGATTGTATGTACCAATTGCTCTTTATTGACGGATACCACAAACATAACACGTTCATCATTAAAGTAATGCTTTATACGTTCTAACATTTCTATGGCAAAAGACGGTCTGCATCGGTCTAACTCATCAATAAAAATGATTACTTTTTGTGTTCTTTCCACAATAATATCATTAAAAATCTCTTTTACACACTCTCTAATCTCTTCCTCCGTCTGTACAACTGATAAGATATCCGTATTTTCAGGTATTGATTTTTCACATATAACTGCTGGATTTACTCCTTTTAGAGAAATTGGTAATGCAGATAGCGCCTTTAATAACTTTTTACTTATTTTTTCTGAATCTATTCTGGTATTATAAACTCCTTTGCAGACTTTTGTCATTACCAGTAACAAAGACATGAGCAGATCACTGTGATTATCATACATCCATGCATTATAATATATTGATAAGTACGATGTCTTTTTTTTCGCTATTTCATACAGTATCATTGTATATATCCTGATTCCGATATATCATATAGGTCGGAAGTCCATATTAAGGAGATCCGAATAATTTTAAGAATGAGGTACAGATTGAATAATCCTATTGAAATGCTTTTAGATAAGCTGATAGAATGCAAGAAAAAGAAACTCCATCAATTAGAAATGCAAAATATCCAAGACAATTACAAACTCGCTATGCTCCAGAATGAAAATGAGAAACGGCAGCAGTCGTATACAAAATAAAAGCACCATTGGGAATTTTATCTTCCTTCTGATGCTTTCGTTATTATTCATTTAAAATTCATCAAGTGTAATTCATTTGATTCTTTTTTCCTGTCTCAACTGCTTGTCGTTGGTTAGGAACAAATCACATCCAGATATGATTGCTGTTCCTATCTGTAATGCATCCATACTCTTGAAATCTTTAAATTCTGCTCTGATCTGTGCAGCTTGCTTCGCTATTGCCTTGTCAATATCAATCACGCTAATTTCAAGACTTGAAATAAATTTCTCAAAGTTCTCAATATACTCTGGAAGATTCTTTCTATATGGAAATACAAAATATTCTTCCAATGTGATTGTAGATGTAACCATCGTGATTTCATTATCATAGCACTACAAGAAAAAATCCTTTGCTTTTTCAAAGTAATTAGGATTCTGTTCTAAGTAATATATAAATGGTGCTGTGTCAATGAATACCTTTTTACACTCTGTCATTGGATCTCAACTCCTTTATATATTCATCTGCATTTTTCCCTCTTTCACTAGGTTTCACAAATCTGTCAAGATTCAGCTTTCCACGTTGCAACTGCTTTAATGGATAATCTAATATAGTCACAATAACATCTTTTCCATCATAATTCCTTATGTCCTCACCATCCACAAGAACAGTATTTCCATGTATTATTCCTTTTACTGCTAACATGATTAAAACCTCCTTCCATGCGATAATCCTATCATAATTATATTATAATCACTTCCATAGGATTTTACTATTACTAATTCCTTATCCAATTCATTCAGCATAATGTTGCTAAGCAATGGACTTAATGGTCCACCTTGTGGCATGCCAACTTCTGTTTTTTCAAATATTCCTCTGCTGATAACTCCCGCATTTAGATATTTATGGATAAGCGATATAACTCGCCCATCTTTGATGGTTCGTGATATTATTTCAATCAGTTTACTCTGACAAACGGTATCAAAGAACTTTTCTAAATCCATATCTACTACATATACATATCCATCATTTACATTCTGTTTGCACTGTTTCAGTACGTCATTTGAACCTCTTTTTGGTCGAAAGCCATAACTGTTATGTGGCAGTTGTTGTAAGTTTGCCGGTATTGTAAATTGGGTATAAAAATAAGCCCACACACTCATATTTCTACAAGTGTATGGACTTATGCAAACATCGAATTATTAAATTATTCAAGTGTATCCTTCTATAGTTTCTTAAACAACACGCAAACTTTTCGTTAAGTAGTTGGGTATGATTCTTTACCCTTTTAACTACCCAATGTTTACCCATTTTACTGTGATATTTTGCGATATTTTATGATAAGTTGATAAGTTATGATAGTCTGTTTTACACTCTTAATTCGTCTGTAACGCTTTAAAACACTGTATTCTCAGCATTTTCAGAACTTAATAGTAATTTAAATTAGTTTCCCATCTG
>CAZQRO010000052.1:0-15359 GCA_964595785.1 uncultured Eubacterium sp. | reverse complement strand
TCAATGTCTCCACCCAAATTATCAGGAGTCATTTTCCTGCATTCTCTTTCAGTTTTTTCTGCTTCCAACTCAAGTATCTCTCCCAATCTGTCTGCGGCAACGACTGCCGTCTGCATCTCCGGCTGTAAATCAATCAGATTTTTTACCGGATCAAGAAAGTATGCTAACAATGAATTAAATGTAATTAATGAGCCAATTGTCATTTCACCTTTTATTACACTTAATCCGCCAATCCATAATATTACCACTCCACCAATCAGTTCAACAAAAGTTTTCAGTGAAGTCTGTAAGTTGCTGACCCAGCTGAGTTTAAATATACTTTTAAGGAGTTTGACGAATTTTATCTCTGTCTCATGGTTAGCTTTTCTCTCTGCATTATATGACTTGATTGTCTGTATTCCGTTTAATGATTCGACCATATATGAGGTTAACTGGGCATTATCTTCCATTTGTACCCTATTCAACTTCTCGTACCATTTATTGAAAGAAGCGACAATTACCAGATACATTGCAACAATAATAATTGTTATCCCAAACATTTTTGCATTTTGAATATACAGAATAATTCCGCCTGCAACTGCCATTACCGTATCAATCATTATTGTAAGTGTTGCCCCTGAAATTGCATCTCTTACTTTACCCGCATCATTGAATCTTGATATGATTTCTCCGACTTTTCTTGTTCCGAAAAAATTCATTGGCAATTCCAATACGTGTCTGTAATATCCCAGCAGCAATGCAATGTCTAATTTCTGACTGAGATAGAGCAAAAGATGATTTCTAAACGCATTTAATAAAACCTTAAACAGATTAAGTAAAATCACACCTATTGAAATCGTCATTAATGTTTTGCGTAATCCGTCAGGCAATATATTATCCACAAGCACCTTAAAGTAGAATGCCCCAAATATCCCCAGAACTGTATATATTAGTGATGCAATAAAAATATGTAATAACAACTTTTTCTGTGGCAATAACAAATGAAAAAAGCGACTAAACAATCCTTTTGTCTCATCGCCTGTTCTGAATGTTTCGTTTTTCACCAAAAGAATTAATACTCCTGTCCATTGATACTTTGGAGGTTGTCCGTCTTCATGTATTTCACCAAAGAATTCTTCCGGTTTTAACTTTACAATTCCTGCTCCCGGGTCAGCTATTATCACTTTTTTCTTTGTTATTTTATGTATTACTACATAGTGAAGTAATGAGCCATCTACAATTACATGTGCTATACATGGCAATGGAAATTCTGAAAAGAATGCTTCTTTATTTCCTTTCACGCCTTTCGCACTAAAGCCTAACTGTTCAGCTGCCTTAATTACTCCATATGCGTTTGTTCCCTGCTTGTCTGTACCTGCTATCTCACGAATCTTTGATATTCCTATCTTATATCCATTCTGTTTCGCAATTGTTGCAAGACATGCGGCACCACAGTCTGTGATGTCGTGCTGTTTTATACAATAGTATTTCATCATTCTTCCTTTTTTCTCATTTTCATATTATTGTTCCTTATATAAATTGTATCATCGTTATATTTTTATTTTCTTTTAAATAAAATATCTCCTCTTGGTTTTAATTTAAAATAGTTTTATGGAAACTATTAGCCAATTCACCAAAGAGGAGATGTCCTTATATGATATCATATTGCATTTCTATTTAAGTACAGTTGGTGAACATATACTTATTTTAACAATAGTTTTTTACTTGAAGTCTAATATTTTCATCAAATATTATTTTACTAAACCACTACTATGTTAAAGATTTTATAAATTCTCCGACCATATAACCAATATTATACATTGCATTTAATCCTGCCGGAATTATATACAAACAAATCAAAACTTTTAAAATAAATGGCATTTCAAATATGATATCTTTCATACTTTTATTTTCCTTTATATCCATTATATTTTCCTCCTAATATTTTTATTATATATTTTTAGTTAAGTTTTAAAACATTTTATCTAAACCAAGAACCAACTTTATAGCCTAGATCATATAATTCATTGTATGCGGCTGCAACTGCAGCTGCGCCAACTGCTACGCCCCACCATGTCCATCCACCATCAACTTCCATTACCTCATCTTGTGACATTTCACAAAATTCACTTTTCATTGCTAATTATCTGCTTTTCAAATTCTTCTTCCATCCGTATTCTTATTATATATAGAAATAACGTATTCATTATCCCCATATTCTCTGTCTTTAATATCCATTACCTCCCTAAATACAATATCAATCCAGAGTTCTTCCGCTCCTGCTGCCACATTACCTAACATCACGCCTGCATTTACATATTTAAACCTCTCAATGTGATTAATTAGCTTATTCTTTATAAATACATGTATTCTATTATTATATACTACAAATCTCCATGGCTGCGCATTATAACTAGAGGGTGATATGCGTGCCAGTTCAATGATTTTTGCAACCTCCTCATTCGGCTTTTCTTTATTAACACAGATTTTCTCCGTCTTTAATCTGCCTATCTCATCAGGCTCACGATACATTCCAACTTCCGTGTAACCTATTGCCAACGAAATAACTAATATTTTGCCTTCAGAATTAACCTGTTTAAACACAACAGATTTTGCCTGAAAGCAGCTTGCTATACCTATTGCACTTAAGTAAGTTACCAATTGCTGCATAACAAATCCTGCATTGATGTGGCCTTTTCTATTATTTGCAGCATACACACCAATATAATATGGTGCATAAAATGATTTTTTACAGTAATCCGATATAATAAACTTAAGCTTTTCTTCCTTATATAATAATTCTGTCTCCTCAAGCCTTGTTACAATTCTATTAAGTAAATCTTCTTCAATCTCATTGTCTAGAAAACTTCTTACAGACTTTCTTCTGTATATTGCATCAATAATTTTCAAAATGGTACCTCCTAATCCCATCTGTTTTCCAATCTTTAATTAAGTTTTTAAATTCATCTGATTTAATTGTGTTTCAATCTTTCATTAAGGCTTCAAATTCAGCTAATAGTGTCTCAAACATCCTCATTGCCAATTCTACCGGTTCCTTTTTGCTCATATCAACCCCTGCTAATTTAAGAATTTCAATCGGATAATCACTGCACCCTGCCTTCAAAAATTTCTTATAGTCCTCTACCGCACCTTCACCTTCATCAAGAATCTTCTTTGATAATGCTATCGCTGCTGAAAATCCTGTAGCATACTGGTATACATAAAATGAAGAATAAAAATGCGGGATTCTTGCCCATTCCATTTCAATTTCCTTATCAATTACAATGGCTTCTCCAAAATATTTTCTATTTAATTCATAATACTTCTCACACATAATATCACAGTTAATGGCTTCTCCACGGTCTACCATACCATGTACGATATTCTCGAATTCAGCAAACATTGTCTGTCTGAATAATGTGGTTCTGAATTGCTCTAAAAAATGATTAATCAGATATGCCTTTTCTTTCTTATCTTCCGCTGCACCTATTAAGTGGTTAATGAGAAGAGATTCGTTGCAGGTAGATGCCACTTCTGCGACAAATATTTTATATGCTGCATTTGAATAAGTCTGATTTGTATTTGAATAATATGAATGAAGCGCATGACCCATTTCATGTGCAATTGTAAATACATTATTGAGATTGGGCTGAAAATTAAGCAGTACATATGGATGTGTTCCATATACGCTCCACGAATATGCCCCACTCTTTTTGCCTTCATTTTCATATACATCTATCCAGCCATTCTTAAAGCCCTCTTTAAAAAATCCTATATACTCTTCACCCATTGGTTTTAGACCTTCTAACACCATCTTCTCTGCATCTGCATAAGAAATATTCTTATTATAAGTATCCACAAGCGGCGTATACACATCATACAGATGCAATTCATCTAATTTCATAATCTTTTTGCGAAGAGCCACATATCTGTGAAGTAATCCTAAATTGTCATTCACTGTTTCTATCAAATTATCATATACTTCCCCTGGAATATTGCTTTCTTCTAAAAACATATCTCTGCTTGACGGATATTTTCTAACCATTGCATAGAAATTATCTTTCTTCAGACTGTTGATATAAATACTTGCAAGAGTGTTTCTATAATCTGAATAAGACTTATACAATCCCTCAAATGCATTCTTTCTAACCTCTCTGTCCTTACTCTCCATAAAAAGATTGAGTTTCGAATGTGTTAACTGAATCTCCTTACCGCTTTCATCTTTAACCATCGGAAATTTAATATCTACATTATTAAATACGCCGAAAATGTCTCTTGCTCCTGAGGAAAAATTCTGCGTCTGTGCAAGAATTTCTTCTGCTTCCCCACTTAGAATATGACTTTTCTGTCTGAATAAATCATTAAAATACTGTTTGTATTCCTCCATATCATTTTCTAATAGATACTTTTCTATCAGTTCTCTCGGAGCATCAAGCAGTTCCGGTTCTACAAATGATGATGCCGCATAGAATTTTGTAAGCAAGGCAACTGATTCATCTGCAAATGACTGGTATTTTCCATCGCCTAAGTCCTCATGATATTTCTGGTTAGCATAAAAATATACTTTTTCCACCATAAACTCAATTTTATTCATTAAATTAATTGTATTCTTAAAATTATCTGACGACTTGCAGATTTCTCCATGCATCTTAGCAAGTTCCGGCAATAATCCTTCTGCTTTGGATATGTCTTTTTTCCACTTGCTTTCATCACTATAGACATCCTCCATCTTCCATTTGAATTCCACGTTTATATCTTTTCTTTTTTTAACTGCTGTATCCATATATCTTTCACACCTTTCCTATTCATACCTAAATATTAACCATTTTTTTCATCTACATACACTATATTAGATTTTACATTTTTTTACAATCCTAAATTTAATTATAATAACTTGTTTATTTTCTCATATAACTATAGTATTATTATTATGTCAAGGGGCAAATATATATATTTACCTAAACTATATTTTAAAGAGGATTATACATTGAATGATTTTGAAATAATTAAAATAAATGATTTTGCAACACATTATGTTTCAGAAATCTTAGAACTAAAGCATATCAGTGAAGAAAAAGATAATACTCATTACGATATTTATCTTGGAGAAGATTATAATGCAGACTATGAGCTGAACTGGGGATATCTATATTATTCCAATGGCAAATTACTAGGATATATCACTATATCTTTAATTTCTGATGAAGATATTACAGCATATGCCTGTGTTCTGCCTGATTACAGATGTCATGGCATTTTCACTGCCTTACTTCATTCTTTGGTTTCCGATTTGCAGACTCTAAATCTTAATCCTGCCTATCTGGAATTTCCTGTTAATCCTATTGCAAATACTGCAAGAGAAACTATTAATTATTTATCAAAACGAAACTATGTTTTATCGCATAGTGAATATAAAATGAGTCTTAATTTGAATAATATCTCTTTTGATACGTCTGACAATCCACTTGAACTCCTTCTGCGTGAAACTGATAATGATGACTATGAATTTTCTCTATGGTCAGGCGATATTTATGTCGGTGGCTGTATGATTTCTTTCTTCGATGATGATACTGCCTGCATATACGACTATTCCATCATCAGTGAATTACGTGGAAAAGGCTATGGAAAGCATGGATTGCACCTTATACTTAATTATCTGTCAGATGAGGAATCTGACAGTGTATGTCTCCATGTCAGTGGTGCAAATAAAAAAGCCGTCAGTTTATATCTAAACTGTGGCTTTATTATAATAGAAGAAACTGATTATTATTCAAGCAGATAAACTGATGGATAATAACTAAATATTGCTTTACCAAGTATTTTGTCTTCTTTTACAAAATGCGTAGTAGTCCAGAATCTTGAGTCTTTTGAATCATTACGATTATCTCCCATTACAAAGTAACTGTTATCCGGCACAAGAGTTTTTGCAAAATCTCCGCGTGCATCTGCCATGCCCCCCTCAAAATACACATAATCTTCTTCAATAGGCTCATCATTAATATATACAACTCCTCCTTTAACTTCTACATAATCTCCGGGAAGTCCGATTACTCTTTTTACATAATTCTCTTTCTCGTTTTCAGGATATTTAAAGATAATTATATCTCCCCGTTCCGGTGAGGAAAATATATAAGCAAGTCTGAAACCTATCATTCTGCTCTTCTTGTGAATTGTCTGTTCCATAGAACCCGTAGGAACACTTGCGTTAATAATTACAAAATTATTAATTGCCAATGCAATTATTACTGCCACAATTACAAGTCTTAACCAGCTGAATACCTCTTTTTTTACATCTATCTTATCAGGCTTTTTACCTTTTTTCTTATTATTAAATCTGTCAGAATTCACTATTTCATCAGTTTCATCATCACCCCAGTATATAATCTCAATATCATCATCTGAATTGTTAGTCAAGCAATCTCACCTCATGGCTTTCCGTTCTAATATTAATTTTACTATTCAGAGGCAGATATTAGATTCAGCCTATATTTTAAATCGGACATCTAATCAAATAACGTTCCTCGTACAATAGAAATCGGAGGTCATATAAAACGACCCCCGACCGTTAAATTATTAATATTATATCACATTTCAGTCAGATTTCAACAACCTATAAATTGGTATATTTCATTAAACTATAAATTAATATTCAACAGCCTATAAATTTGTATATCCCATCAAACTGTAGTCAACTTCTCTTGCAGCTTCTCTTCCTTCATGTATTGCCCATACTACTAAAGACTGTCCTCTATGCATATCACCTGCTGTGAACACATTTTTAGCAGAAGTAGCAAAATCATCTCCATCTTTAGTCTTAACATTTGTTCTTTCATTCACTTCCACACCAAATGCCTTTGTAACATAACTTTCACTTCCAAGGAATCCCGCAGCAATAAGAACAATATCGACTTCCACTTCATATTCACTTCCTGCAGCTTCAACCATCTGAAATCTTTTAGTTTTAGGGTCTTTTTTGCTCTCTAACTTAACAAGTTTAGCCTTGCAAAGATTTCCTTTTTTATCAGCTATAAATTCTTTAACTGTTGTGCAGTATACCCGCGGGTCATAACCAAATACTGCTATGGCTTCTTCCTGACCGTAGTCCGTCTTGCAGACTTTTGGCCATTCTGGCCACGGATTGTTAACTGTTCTTTCATCCGGTGCCTTAGGCATCATCTCTAACTGTAATACACTTTTTGCGCCTAATCTGATTGATGTGCCGACACAGTCATTACCTGTATCACCACCACCGATTACCATTACATTCTTGCCTTTAGTTGAAATAAATGCATTGTCTTTAAAATCACTGTCTAACAGGCTCTTTGTTGCAGCTTTAAGAAAATCCACTGCAAAATATATTCCGTTTGCTTCTCTTCCCGGTGCCTTTATATCCCTTGGATTAGAAGCTCCACACGCAAGAATTACTCTGTCATATTCCTTAAGAAGTTTATCAGCCTTGATATCTTTACCAACGTTTATCCCTGTAATAAATTCCACTCCTTCTTCTTTCATAACATTAACTCTACGTTCTATATACTGTTTCTCAAGTTTCATGTTAGGAATACCATACATTAGCAATCCGCCCGGTCTGTCAGAACGCTCGTATACCGTGACGCTGTGTCCCCTCTGGTTTAACTGGTCTGCTGCTGCAAGCCCTGATGGTCCCGAGCCAATGACTGCAACTTTCTTACCTGTTCTGACTTTAGGAATCTTAGGTTTTACAAATCCCTGTTCGTATGCATTTTCAATAATTGCAAGTTCATTCTGTTTTGTACAGACAGGCTCTCCATTAAGATTACATGTACAAGCTTTTTCACAGAGTTCAGGACACACACGTCCCGTAAACTCCGGAAAGTTATTTGTCTTATGAAGTCTGTGATATGCCTGCTGAAGATTTTCATTGTAAAGTAAATCATTCCATTCAGGTATAAGATTATTAAGAGGACAGCCTGATGCCATACCTCCTATCATCATTCCTGCCTGGCAAAAAGGAACGCCACAATCCATACATCTTGCAGCCTGCAATTTCTGCTTTTCTTTAGACAGCGGTGTATGAAATTCTTTAAAATTCTTTATTCTTTCTTTTGGTGAGACAGCTGCACTGTCTTCACGCTCATAATCCATAAATCCGGTTGGTTTTCCCATATTGCAGCTCCTTTCTAATTCTTAGTTATGGCATAAAATGCTTCTATCTGTGCCTGTTCGCTGCTAAGACCTTTCTCTTCCATCTGTACAATAGACATTAGCATCTTATTATAATCATGAGGTATGATTTTCTTGAACTTAGGTAAATATTCTCCGAAGTTATCAAGAATCATCTTTCCTTTTTCAGAATTTGTATATTTAACATGGTCTGTTATCATTTCTTTTAAATCCATTACATCATACTTAGAGGTTACTTCACTTGCCGAAACGAGTTCTTTATTAAGTTTTGTATAAAGGTCCCTTTCCTCGTCAAGAACGTATGCAACACCACCACTCATTCCTGCCGCAAAGTTTTTACCTGTTTTACCAAGAATAACTACTCTTCCGCCAGTCATATATTCGCAGCCATGCTCGCCAACCCCTTCTACAACGGCAATTGCACCGGAGTTACGAACGCAGAACCTCTCTCCCGCAACACCATTTATATACGCCTTACCACTTGTGGCACCATATAACGCAACATTACCTATAATGATGTTTTCGTCCTGCTTATACTTAATTCCCTTTGGCGGATATACAATTAATTTACCGCCTGACAAACCTTTACCAAAGTAATCATTGCTGTCACCTTTAAGTTCAAGTGTGAGTCCCTTAGGAATAAACGCACCAAAACTCTGTCCGCCTGCACCCTTACATTTAACTGTAAATGTATCATCATCTAATACGTCATCACCATATTTTTTAGTAATTTCAGAACCAAAAATCGTACCAAATGAACGGTCTGTATTGCTGACATATAATTCGATGCTGCGTTTCCGGTTATTCTCAAGTACCGGCAGGAACTTTTTACAAAGTATCTTTTCATCAAGTGTTTTCTCAAGTTCAAAGTTAAATACATTCTTTTCATTATATTTAACACTTTCATGATTAAAATCACTATCAAGGATTCTTGATAAATCAACCATTCCTGAATTGCCTGCTGATAAACCATCTTTTTCCTTAAGTAAATCTGTACGTCCCACTAATTCATCTACAGTTCTTACACCAAATTTAGCCATGTATTCTCTTAATTCTTCTGCTATGAATTTCATGAAATTAACAACATATTCAGGCTTACCTTTAAAACGTTTTCTAAGTTCAGGATTCTGAGTTGCAACACCTACAGGACATGTATCTAAGTTACATACTCTCATCATTACACATCCCATTGTTACAAGTGGTGCTGTTGCAAATCCAAATTCTTCTGCACCAAGCATTGCTGCTATTGCAACATCACGTCCGCTCATAAGCTTTCCGTCTGTCTCAACTACTACTTTATTACGAAGTCCGTTCATAATAAGCGTCTGGTGTGCTTCTGCAAGCCCAAGTTCCCACGGAAGTCCTGCATTATAGATTGAGTTGCGAGGTGCTGCACCTGTTCCTCCATCATAACCCGATATTAAGATTACCTGTGCACCTGCTTTTGCGACACCGGCTGCAACTGTACCTACACCTGCTTCTGAAACTAACTTAACAGATATTCTTGCATCTTTATTTGCATTTTTACAATCATAAATTAACTGTGCCAAATCTTCAATTGAATAAATGTCGTGATGTGGTGGTGGTGATATAAGGCTTACCCCCGGTGTTGAATGCCTGGTCTTTGCTATCCACGGATAGACTTTATTGCCCGGCAGATGTCCGCCTTCACCCGGTTTAGCACCTTGTGCCATCTTAATCTGAATCTCTTTTGCACTTACAAGATATTTAGACGTAACACCAAATCTTCCTGATGCTACCTGCTTAATTGCTGAACATTTGTTAATCTTATCATTTGCAGTTTCAAGTCTCTCTAAACTCTCTCCGCCTTCACCGCTGTTTGATTTACCGTGAATCATATTCATGGCAATCGCCATTGTCTCATGTGCTTCCTGAGAAATTGAACCATATGACATTGCACCCGTCTTAAATCGTTTAACAATGCTGTCCACACTTTCTACTTCTTCAATCGGAATTCCCGATTCAGGATAATTGAAATCAAGTAATCCACGGATATGAACAGGATTCATTTCCTTGTCAATCATATTAGTATACTGTTTAAACAATGCATAATTATCTGTCCATGCAGACTGCTGTAGTAAATGAATTGTCTGCGGATTATATAAATGTTCTTCTTTATTGCTTCTAAACTTATGGCTGCCGCTGCTTTCTAATGTAAGGTCATTTGCAAGACCCAATGGGTCGAATGCCTTAGAATGAAGTTCATCTACTTTTTCTTCTATATCTTTTAATGTTATTCCACCAATTCTGCTTACCGTATTGCTAAAATATTTATTAATAACATCTTCACTTATACCTATCGCCTCAAATATCTGCGAACCCTGATATGACTGAATTGTCGAAATACCCATCTTTGATGCTATCTTAACGATTCCGTGAAGTATTGCGTCATTATAATCATTTACAGCTGCATAATAATCCTTGTCAAGCATATCATTGTCAATCAGATATCTTATTGAATCCTGTGCCAGATATGGATTAATTGCACATGCACCATAACCTAACAATGTCGCAAAATGATGTACCTCTCTTGGTTCACCACTCTCTAAGATTATGGCAAGGCTGGTTCTCTTCTTAGTAACAACAAGATGCTGATGAATAGCTGATACTGCAAGAAGTGAAGGAATAGCCACATGGTTCTCATCTACGCCTCTGTCTGACAGAATAATAATATTGGCTCCGTCTCTATGCGCTCTGTCCACCTCAACGAACAGATACTCTATCGCCTTTTCAAGTGAAGTATTCTTATAATATGTTATAGTAATAACTTCAACCTTAAATCCTGATACTTTCATGTTCTTGATTTTTAATAAATCCGTACTTGTGAGAATAGGATTTCTTACTTTAAGAACCTGACAGTTTTCTGCCTTTTCCTCAAGTATGTTACCATGCTCACCAATGTATATTGTGGTAGATGTAACTACTTCCTCACGTATTGCATCAATAGGTGGATTTGTAACCTGTGCAAATAACTGTTTAAAATAGTTAAAAAGTGGCTGTGCTTTATCAGACAAAACTGCAAGTGGTTTATCACATCCCATTGCTGATATTGGTTCTGCACCTGTTTTGGCCATAGGAAGAATTGATGTCATAAGTTCCTCATATGTGTAACCAAATGCCTTCTGTAATCTCTTTCTTTCATTTGTAGAATATTCTTCAACTTTCTTGTTAGGAATCTTTAAGTCCTTTAACTTAACAAGATTATTATCCAGCCATTCACCATAAGGCTCTTTTGAAGCATATCTCTCCTTTAATTCATCATCATCAATTAACCTTCCCTGTACAGTATCCACGAGAAGCATTTTTCCCGGATGTAAGCGTTCTTTTGCAATAATCTTTGTCGAATCCACGTCAAGTACGCCAACTTCTGATGAAAGAACTAATGTGTCATCATCTGTAATGTAATAACGTGATGGCCTTAGTCCATTTCTGTCAAGAACCGCTCCCATAATATCTCCATCTGAGAAAAGGATTGATGCAGGACCATCCCATGGCTCCATCATTGTTGCATAATACTGATAGAAATCTCTTCTTGCCTGACTTATTGTATGATTGTTATCCCAAGGTTCAGGAATCGTAATCATAACTGCAAGAGGAAGTTCCATGCCACTCATAACAAGGAATTCCAATGTATTATCAAGCATGGCTGAATCTGAACCTTCCTGGTTAACTACAGGCATAACCTTGTGCATTTCACCTTTGAGATATTCAGATGCCATAGTTTCTTCTCTGGCAAGCATATTATCAGCATTTCCACGAATTGTATTAATCTCGCCATTATGAACCATTAATCTGTTCGGATGTGCTCTCTGCCAGCTTGGGTTTGTGTTAGTACTAAATCTTGAATGAACCATTGCAATTGCTGATTCATAATCAATATCCTGTAAATCTCCAAAGAATAATCTTAACTGTCCTACTAAGAACATTCCCTTGTATACAATTGTTCTGCCAGATAATGAAACCACATAAGTATTATCATTACTCTGTTCAAATACACGTCTCACAACATATAATTTCCTATCAAAATCAAGTCCTTTATTAACATCTTCAGGTTTCTTGACAAAGCCCTGCATAATGCATGGCATACATTCTATTGCTTTAGTTCCAAGAACATCAGGTTTTGTGGGAACTTCTCTCCAGCCAAGAAATTCAAGTCCTTCCTTTTCGACGATGATTTCAAACATCTTCTTTGCCTGATTTCTCTTAAGTTCATCCTGTGGAAAGAAAAACATTCCTATACCATATTCACGTTCTGAGCCCAAAAAAATACCGAGGGACTTGACCGTTTTACTAAAGAACTTGTGTGAAATCTGTAATAGGATTCCTACACCGTCTCCGGTCTTTCCCTCGGCATCTTTGCCTGCTCTATGTTCTAAATTTTCAACTATCTTTAATGCGTTCTCTACAGTTGCATGTGTCTTCTTACCTTTAATATTGACCACTGCACCGATTCCGCAATTATCGTGCTCAAACTTCGGATTATACATTCCCCGGTTCTCTGCACTCTTGAATAAATCATTCTGATTCATGTGCATCCCTTCCTTATTCAGTTTTTCTTGAAGATTAGTGTAACAAAATGTTTAAGGTGCTAACTTCTGCTAGTTACTATACTACAATAATTTTAACTTGTAAATAAGAAATTTTTTTACAAATTGTCAGACTGTTTCAATTTTCCAAACAATTTCACGTATTGCGTACGCAATTATCTGATTTTTCTAAACATAACCTTTATTTCTGTTCCTTCGCCTGCTTCACTCTCAACTTCAATCACTGCGCCCTTATGCTGGGCTACAATATGCTTTACAATGGCAAGTCCAAGTCCTGTACCTCCCGTAGATTTTGACCTGCTCTTATCTACTCTGTAAAATCTTTCAAATATTCTCTCCTGATGTTCCTTTGGGATTCCTATGCCTGTATCTTTTACCGAAAGAATTGATTTATCTTCCTGTTCATATGTGGTCACTGTCACCGTTCCTTTTTCATTATTATACCTTATGGCATTGTCACACAGATTATATACAAGTTCTTCCATCATCTCTTTATTAGCATACACATTGGCATCACTGCCTTTCAGTTTTATGGTTACATTACGTTTTTCCGCATTCATTTTAAGCATATCCACACAATTAAATGCAATCATCTTCAAATTGATTTTTTCAAATGAAACATCACGATCTATTGTATCTAACTCTGATAATCTTATTATGTCATTAATCAATGATAACAGTCTGTTAGAAGATTTGTGAATCTCTGTGGCAAATCTTACCACATCCTCACTGTCAGCCATTCCATTTTCAATCAATTCCGAATAACCCGAAATAGAGGTAAGCGGTGTCTTTAATTCATGTGATACATTTGCCGTAAAATCCTGCCGCATATTCGCATTTTTCACAATATCTTCATGCTGCTTCTGTATAGTATTAAGAAATGGTTTCAGTTCCTTGTAAGTAGAAATATTAGAACAGTTATCAATATTATCTGCCATCATCTCAATAGGACTCATCAGGCTCTTTGTAAGAAAATGTGATAAAAATATTGAAAGTATAAATAACAAAACCACTATTACCGTAATAATCGGAAATGAGGTCTGATATACACTAAACATATTACTTGCTACTTTTGCAACTCTTAAAACTGAGCCGTTTTCTAATCTGACTGCATAATAAAAAGTACTTTTATCCAAAGTTTTTGATTCTCTTATGGCTTGACCTTCACCTTTTTCAAATGCCTTCTCCACTTCAGGTCTTGCACTGTGATTATCCATTCCTCCTATATCTGCATTTGTGTCAAACTCTACCGTTCCATCAGGCATAATCCATGTTATTCTCAACTCATCTTTTATAGATGCTTCACTTGCATCCTCAATATTATTATATGCCTTGGAATCCACTATTACATGGGCATAAGTCTTTAAGTCTTCCAAGACCTCTTTTTTGAAAATCTCATAAAAAACAAAAGAAATACTTGTCACGGTAAATAAAATTGCAAGTACAGCTATCACTAAGAACTGAATATTTATTTTCTTCTTCATTTACGCTTACCATAAACCTTCCCATCAAATAAGTAATGCCGGAATCAATATTCCGGCATAATTACCTGTTATTCGACTATTCCAGTATATATCCTACATTTCTGACTGTTTTTATTCTGCTTCCCGAATCTTTTAACTTTTGCCTTAAAGTTTTAATATGAACATCAAGAGTTCTGGATTCACCCTCATAATCAAGGCTCCATATTCTATCCATTATCACATCCCTTTGAAGTACTATTCCCTGATTCTGAATCAGCAATTTTAGTAATTCATATTCTTTAAATGTCAGTTCGCATGGTTCATCATCCACATATACCATATGTTTCCCTCCGTCCACAAATATGTTTCCAACCGAAAGAAATTTGTCTTCTTCCATACCCTTGCTTCTTCTGAGTAATGCCTTAACTCTGGAAATAAGTTCCATAACTCCAAACGGTTTTGTAAGATAATCATCTGCTCCTAAATCAAGACCTTTTACCTTATCAATCTCTGTAGTCTTAGCGGTAACCATAATAACCGGTATCTTCTTTGTCTCTGGTACATTTCTAATCTTCTTCAATATGTCAAGTCCATCCTCATCAGGCAGCATAATATCAAGCAAAATCAAATCAGGATTTTTCTCCGAAAGTTTTCTGTAAAATGTCTTTGCACAATCAAATTCCATAACAGTATGTCCACTGTTCTTAATTGCAAAAGCCTCAATTTCACTAATATTCTTATCATCTTCAACTATATACACTAATGCCATCTTCCCAATCCTTTCTATACTACCAAACAATAGTATAATTATAAATTATCTTTATAAATTCTATATTCAAACAATGTAAAATCTATTTAAAATTTCTTCATCACTTTTAATCATTACTAAATTATATAGTATTTGCCTGCAAAATTAAACATTTATTTTAAATATCTGCACAAAACTATTGTTTAGTGTAGTAAGTGATGTGCAGAATTAAGGTGTGTCTTCTGCTCCGTTGTTCAGGAAAGGATATTCTAAGTATTCACCTGCATGTCTTATCAGATTTACGCTACCGTCTCCGAATCTGCCATCCGTGGCAGTCGGAGACTTTTCCGAACATCGTGTTCGGAAATAGCTTAATATCAAGTGAATACTAAGAATATCTAATTCCCTTCCAAAGTCGCAGGCGCCACACTTTATTTC
>CAZQRO010000051.1:0-15611 GCA_964595785.1 uncultured Eubacterium sp. | reverse complement strand
GTGTAAAATAATCGTTGGCACTTTTCTTATTGTTTCCTAAAATGATATTAATTTATTAAATGCTTACAATTTTAAAAACTTGGCAAACTGTATTAACGTCCGAAAAAAGGTTAATTAATCCGTGTTTCCTTAGAAATATTTTGTCATTTTCCATTAAAAAGTCATTTCAGAAATATCCAAAATAATTCTTTTGAACTACTCCATGATATACCATGTCTATCATAGAATTAAAATCAAATACCGGTAATCCCGTAACACTTTGAATAGACTTTGCATATGGCGGCAGGTCGCTGCACTCAAGAAGTATTGCACCGATATCGGGATTTGATTCTGTTAATTCTTCCACTTCCCTGCACAAATCGCTTTCAAGCCTTCCGTTGTCTAACTGTGTTTTGCCCCATCTTATCGGTTCGAAGCTCGGAAGACCGCCAATATTCTTTATTATAAGTCTGTCCAAATCAGTTCCCACATTTGCAAGAAGCCTGTTGCTAATATTTTCGCCGCTTGCTGCTATCACTGCAATTTTCTTTTTCTCTGACAGACTTAATTTAATAAGAGGAAGCTGGCAGAGGCTTGATAAAAATACCGGTATATTGACTGCATTTGCTACTTCTCTCTGAAAATGTGCAAAATATCCGCATGCCCCTATTACAGTTCTGACACCCACACTTTCTAATTCTCTTGCTGCATTTATAATTATATCTTTTATGGATTCATCTCCCTCAAATAACTTTTCGATTTCAAAGTTTACTTCCTTATATAATACCGGGAAAGGATATGTCGTGGCATTTGCCACATTTCCCGGAAGTTTTGGATACACCAGATTCACTGCTATTATTCCTACTGCATAACCTGCGCTGAAATTCGCCGGTGTATTATGTATTCCTTTAATATCCTCTATATTTTCTAATCGTCCCTGCCATTTCATTTTATCACCTGCTATTCTTCAATATATGTCCCATTATTAAGATAATCTAATAACTGCTCTGAATCTAAATGTCCAATTCCCAAGTCCTCTAAAGTCAGACCTTTTCCATAAAAGTCGCTTCTAGTCATAACAGAGGCAAGTGTTATCATGCTGTCTATTACAGGCGTGTGTATTCCGTATTTTTTGCCCAGTTCATGGTAAATGTGGCAGCCCACAGGAACATCTTCTGTAATATATCTGTTATTTATCGTAAATGGTCCCGTACCAAAAGCAGTCTCATACTGCTCTTCAAAAGGAACTATACATTCTTCGCCCATATACTCCGGTCCAAGTATACTTGTTCTTGAAAGAAAATTTTTCTTAGGATATTTTTGTATTCCCACACCAATTTTTTCTGCAAGCTCTACTTCCTCAAGATAGAATGCATATTGGACCTCTGCAATTGATTTACAGTATGCATGGCTGTATATTGAATATGAATATTTATCATTTCCACCAAATATCACACCCCAGTTTTCCATTACCCCAACTCCTAAAAGCGTACCCGGACAATGCAGTACAGGATTGACATTGCTAAAACCTATATCTAAAACTGTATTTCCTCCAGTTGGTCCATCTCCCTCAGTAATCGAATCAAAACAGCCAAGATATTTTGAACTATTAAGAAAAATCTTCTGGTCATTTGTCGGAAGTGCTGCACCTCTAAGCGTTAAGGCTCTGTAAATGATAGAACAGTCAGAAGTCATTACTCCTCCTTCCGTTTCAACACGGGTTCCGTAAGGTGCGCTAGACCACCCTCCTGTTATGACTTTCTTATCACAGCCAAGTTCTCTCATTTTCTTTCTAAGTTTCAGAGTTCCAAAGTTATCAGGTATTATATGAATAATCATTCCGTCTTCTAATACAGGTATTAATTTTTCAAAAAAACTGTTATGTGCTACTGATGGAATCGCTATAATAATTAATTTGCAGTCTTTAACAGCCTCTTCGATATCTGAAGTAACCAAGTCAAAATGTGCTGTTCCCGACCGTTTAAATCCATACTTGTTTTTCTGTATTCCTTTTAATGTTATTCCTGATTTATCCACATTTTTCAATGTGCTTTCCGAATATGGCTCTAAATCAAATATCCTTACTTTATTACCTCCAAGCACACAATCTGCCGCTACTGTTTTTCCCACTGCTCCGCCTCCAAGGACTGCTACGGGACTGTTTTTCAATTCTTCTTCATTAAACATATGTTTTTTCCTCCGCTTTCTAGAATACAGGAACAACTGCTCCCTTATAATTTTCGTTAATGTAATCTCTTACTTCATCTGATAAAATTGCTTCTGTTAATGCTTTTGTTTTCTTTGAATTCTCATTGCCCTTTTTGACTGCCACCACATTTGCATAAGTTTCTGCCGCAAGTGAATCCGCTGACTCCACCGCCAGAGCATCTTCTACTGTATATCCTGCTGCAATTGCATAATTACCATTTACGGCAGCAATATCTACATCTTTAATCGCCCTTGCTACCTGTGCCGCCTCTAACTCTTCTATTTTGAGATTCAGCGGATTAGACACTATATCCACAACTGTTGCCTTAATTCCTGCATCTTCTTTTAACTTAATAAGTCCCTGTGCCTCAAGCAGTAACAACGCTCTTGCTTCATTTGTAGTGTCATTAGGTATCGCTACTGATGCCCCTTCTTTCAAATCTGATAAAGACTTTGTTTTTCCCGCATAAATGCCAAATGGTTCAAAATGTACACTTGCAACAGACACGATATGTGTTCCGTTTTCTTTATTAAAATCATCGAGATATGGCTGGTGCTGAAAATAATTAGCGTCTAATTCTCCATCTTCTAATGCTTTATTCGGTAATACATAATCGTTATATTCTACAATTTCAAGTTTGTAACCCTTTTCCTTAAGATTATCTTCGATAACCTTAAGTATTTCTGCATGAGGTGTCGGTACCGCACCTACCTTTATTGTCTTATCATCATTCTTTTTACCGCAGCCTGTAAATGCTGCTGCAATACTTACACCTACTAAAATGCCTATTAACTTTTTTGTTAAACTTCTCTTTAAATTTCTATTTGATTTTCTGTTTAAATTTTTATTCATATTTTTATTCTCCTGCTTCTATTTTATTTTTTTAGTTATACATTTATAAAATATTTTTTATCTTAATATCCTGTCGCTTCAATATCTTGTCAGTTTTTATTTTAATCTCTTGTCTGTCCTGTTAACAAAACGTATCCCTGCTTCCTGAAAAATCTGTACAATTACTACTAACAGCACAACTGTAACGAGCATTATATCGGTCTTATATCTGTAATATCCATAGTTGATTGCTATGGCTCCTAACCCTCCGCCGCCTACAAATCCTGCCATTGCTGAATAACCTAAAATTGTTGCAACGGAGATTGTTCCTCCGATAAGAAGTGATGGTCTTGCCTCCGGTAAAACTACCTTAAATATTATTCTGAAAGTGGAGGAACCCATTGCTTTTGCCGCTTCTATCACTCCTCCGTCCACTTCCTTTAATGAAGATTCCACAAGTCTTGCTACAAACGGTGCCGCCGCAATTACCAGTGGAACTATCGTAGCCTCCGAACCGATAGTTGTTCCTACAACTAACCTTGTAAATGGAATTACCGCTACTAATAATATTAAAAACGGGACCGACCTTATAATATTTATTAACGCACCCACAATGAAATTTATGAATCTGTTTCTGCATATTCCCTTTGAATCTGTAACGTACATAATTACGCCTAGCGGAATACCAAATATATATGCAATAAATGTCGATACAAGTGTCATGTATAATGTTTCGCAGACACCATTTTTCAATAGTTCAATCATTGCTTCACTCATCAACTTTTCCTCCTTTCATAGTGAATATCGTTTTCTTTGAGGAAGTTTTCTATCTTATCTGCTTTCTCTTTCTCTTTCTCTAATGGTAGTTCTATAAGCATTTGCCCATAAGCTTTTCCTCCGATGTTCTCTGTATTAGCACCAAGTATATTTATCATTGTGCCGCATTTAATTGTCATTTTAGAAATAATGGGTTCAAATGCTGACTGTCCATCAAATGCTATTCTGATAATCCTATTTTTATTTTCTTCTTTATCATTAATTCCTGTGTCCTCAGGAAGAATAAGTTTTCTCGCCGTTTCGGATTTGGGATTTAAGAATACTTCTTTTACCAACCCGACCTCTTCCATAACACCGTTGCTCATCACTGCCACACGGCTGCAAATCTGTTCCACAACTTTCATTTCGTGTGTAATTACCACTATTGTTACACCAAGTTCTTCATTTATCCTCTTTAGCAGTTCGAGAATCGAACGTGTTGTTATTGGGTCTAATGCACTGGTTGCCTCATCACACAAGAGAACTTCCGGATTCGTGGCAAGTGCCCTTGCAATAGCTACTCTTTGCTTTTGACCGCCTGACAATTTTCCCGGATATTCTTTCGCCTTATCACTAAGTCCCACCAGTTCAAGCAGTTCCTCTGCTCTTTTTCTTCTGTCATTTTTTTTGACACCTGCCACTTCTAAGGGATAGAGAACATTTTCAAGTACATTTTTCTGGCTTAACAGATTAAACTGCTGAAAAATCATTCCGATTTGCTGTCTGTATTTTCTTAATTCTCTTTGTTTTAAATTCATAAGATTTACATTTTCAAAATATACATTCCCTTCGGTCGGCTCTTCAAGAAGATTAATACATCGGACTAATGTGGACTTGCCTGCTCCCGAGAAACCAATTATTCCAAATATCTCTCCTTTATCAATCTCTAAATTCACATCTTTCACTGCCACTGTTTCCGTATCTTTTGATTTAAATTCCTTTGATACATTTTCAAATCTAATCATATTCCATCACCTCGATTTTCCTTTGTCAGAACAACCTGATTTGTTGATGAAATAAAGTATACTATTTTCCTGGGAAATGTGTTAATACGTAAAAAATACCGCCTGCTATAAATTGAAACTATAGCAGACGGTATTAGTATTTAATATTGGTGATGGTGTCAGAAAAGCACTATTTGTAGGTATATCCTGTCAATATTTAACCTAATGCCTTATCCTTATATTTTGCAATTTCCTCCAGATATTTTTCTCCCAGTTCGCTGATTGCCACTCCTTTTCTTGAAATGTACCCGATAGACATGTCTTCATCTGATTTAAGTTTTACTGCACAATAATCTGACCCATTTAATTCCTCACATATAATTCCCGAGCAAAGTGTATAGCCTTTTAATCCCACCATAAGATTAAGTATTGTTGCCCTGTCATTTACTCTGATTAGTCTCTTATATTCATAGGTACTTAAGACTTCCTCTGCAAAATAGAACGAATTATGTTCTCCCTGTTCAAAAGACAGACATGGATATTCCGAAAGTTCTTCTAATGATATTTCCTCTTTATCAGACAACGGATGTCCTTTCCACATATACACATAAATGTGACATTTAAGTATTTCATGAAATTCAAGTCCGCTTTCATCGAATAATTTGGCTAGCACTTTTTTATTAAAATCATTTTGGTATAAAATTCCAATCTCACTTTTAAAATTCTTTACATCATCAATAACTTCATACGTTTTAGTTTCATGAACTGCAAATTCGTACTCGTCCATTCCAAACTGCTTTACCATTTCCACAAAAGCATTTACTGCAAATGTATAATGCTGTAATGATATGCTGAACTTTTTCTTTATTTTTTCTTTCTGAACATATTTTGTTTCCATTAATTCATACTGCTCGACTACCTGTCTGGCATATCCTATGAATTCTTTTCCCTCCGGGGTAACGGAGATACCTCTGTTCGTTCTTCTGAAAATTTCTATACCCGTCTCTTCTTCTAAATCTTTTACGGACGCTGAAAGACTTGGCTGTGATATAAATAATTTTCTTGCTGCCTCATTCATTGAACCCGAACCTGCAACTGTTATGGCATATCGTAATTGTGCTAGTGTCATTTTCTTCATAACAAAGTGAAAGATTATCCATTAGAAAAATCTTTCACTCTTTCTCCTTTTTAGAATTTTTACTCTTTCACTCCAACCTCAACTACTCAATTATCAGGCTCAACATTATCACCCTACACTTCCTTTAATGTCGATTCATAATCATTATGAAAGAACTGTTCGTCTGCTAAAGATTTTTCGAATAACTGCTTTAAGTCTTATATTATTTGTATTTTATTCTATAAACACCCTAATATATTGTTGGCATTTTCAATTCGTTCCTTTGTCGGAGGGTCGATTTCCTCTAACTGATAGGGAATATTTAAATTCTGCCACTTAAATACGCCAAGTGTGTGATAAGGTAATACTTCGATTTTTTCTACACCATTTAATGTCTTAATAAATTCTGATAATCTTATAAGATACTCATCTGTATCATTTCTCTCCGGTACAAGCACATGACGAATCCACATTTTCTTACCCATATCAGACATTATTTTTGCCATTTCTAAAATATTTCTATTAGTGTGTCCCGTAAGAATTTTATGCTGTTCATCATCAATATGCTTTATATCTAACATTACCAAATCCGTATATTTCATCAATTCAAGCCATTTTGTGTAAAATGGTTCAGCAGTCGTAAATGGATTACCGCTTGTGTCTAATGTTGTATTAATGCCCTTCTTCTTTGCTTTTCTAAATAGTTCAGTCAGAAAGTCTATCTGGAGCAGTGGTTCGCCTCCACTTACAGTAATACCGCCCTTATCTCTCCAATAAGAACGGTATCTCAATGCCATGTCAAGCAATTCATCTGCTGTGTATGACTTTCCTGTTTTAATATCCCAGGTGTCAGGATTGTGGCAAAACTGGCAACGCATTGCACAGCCACTAAGAAATATTATATATCTGACACCCGGACCATCTACTGAACCAAAGCTTTCCAAAGAATGAACATAGCCTATTCTCTGTTCTGCTTCCATATATTACAACCTTTCGTGGCAGGTTCTTGAAATAACATCTAACTGCTGCTCTCTTGTAAGGTCAATGAATTTAACTGCATAACCTGATACACGTATTGTGAAGTTAGCATATTCTTCCTTTTCAGGGTGTTCCATTGCATCGATAAGTTTGTCCTTACCAAATACATTTACATTTAAGTGATGAGCTCCCTGATCAAAATATCCGTCTAATACTCTTGACAGATTATCTTTTCTTTCCTCTGAATTATGTCCTAAAGCATCAGGATTCATTGTCTGTGTATTAGAAATACCATCTAATGCGTCTTCATATGGAAGTTTTGCAACTGAATTTAACGAAGCCAAAAGACCATTTGTCTCTGCACCATAAGATGGGTTAGCACCCGGTGATAATGGAGCTCCTGCTTTTCTTCCATCAGGAAGTGAACCCGTTGCCTTACCATATACAACGTTTGAAGTAATTGTAAGGATTGATGTTGTCGGCTCTGAATCACGATATGTGTGGCAGCCCTTTAATTTATTCATAAATGTGCGGAGTAACCATACTGCTATTTCGTCAGCACTTTCATCATCATTACCATATTTAGGGAAATCACCTTCAATTTCAAAATCTTTAGTAATTCCATCTTCATCACGTATTGCTTTAACTTTTGCATATTTGATTGCACTTAATGAATCTACTACATGTGAGAATCCGGCAATACCTGTTGCAAATGTACGTCTTACATCTGTATCAATTAATGCCATTTCCGCTGCTTCATAGTAATATTTATCATGCATATAATGAATGATGTTTAATGTTTCAACATAGAGATTAGCTAACCAGTCCATCATTAAGTCATATTTCTGCATTACTTCATCATAATCAAGATATTCCGATGTGATTCTCTGCAATTCAGGTCCTACCTGCATCTTATTCTTCTCATCCATACCACCATTGATAGCATAAAGTAAACATTTAGCAAGATTTGCTCTAGCTCCGAAGAACTGGATTTCCTTACCTGTTTCTGTTGCGGATACACAGCAGCAGATTGAATAATCATCTCCCCATACCGGACGCATAACATCATCGTTTTCATACTGGATTGAGCTTGTTGTAATTGAAATATGTGATGAATATTTCTTAAATTCTTCCGGCAAACGTGATGAATATAATACTGTTAAGTTCGGTTCCGGTGAAGGTCCCATGTTCTCTAATGTATGGAGGAAACGGTAATCTGTCTTTGTAACCTGAGAACGTCCATCCATTCCAATACCGCCTACTTCTAAAGTAGCCCATACAGGATCACCTGAAAATAACTGATTGTAAGATTCTATTCTTGCAAATTTAACCATACGGAATTTCATTGTCATATGGTCAATTAATTCCTGAGCCTGTGCTTCTGAAAGCAATCCTCTTTCCATATCTCTTTCAATATAAATATCAAGGAATGTAGATACACGTCCGATACTCATTGCGGCACCGTTCTGTGTCTTGATTGCAGCAAGGTAACCAAAGTATACCCACTGAACTGCCTCTTTAGCTGTTTCAGCCGGTTTAGAAATATCAAACCCGTATACTTCTGCCATTGCTTTCATACCATTTAATGCACGAATCTGGTCAGCAATTTCTTCACGAAGACGAAACTCTTTACTTCTCATTCCGTGTCTTTCTATACGGGCAAAATCTTTCTTCTTTTCTTCTATAAGATAATCAATACCATATAAAGCAACTCTTCTGTAATCACCTACAATACGGCCTCTTCCATAAGTATCAGGAAGTCCTGTAAGAATTTTGCTATGGCGTGCTTTTTTCATCTCCGGTGTATATACATCAAAAACAGCCTCATTATGTGTTTTATGATATTTCGTAAAAATCTCATGGAGCTGTGGATTTGGCGTATATCCATACATTGTGCAGGACTGTTCTGCCATTTTAATACCACCGTAAGGCATAAATGCTCTCTTTAATGGTTTATCTGTCTGTAAACCTACAACCTGCTCTAAATCCTTTGTTGCTTCATCAATATATCCCGGACCATATGCTGTAAGAGAAGAAACCATCTCCGTCTCCATATCAAGCACTCCGCCCTTCTGTCTTTCTTCCTTCTGGAGCTTCTGTAATTCGCCCCATAATATATTTGTTGCCTCTGTTGGATCTGTTAAAAATGACTCATCACCCTCAAATGACTTATAATTGTTCTGAATGAAATCGCGTACGTCTATGCCTTCTTTCCAAAGTCTTCCTTTGAAACCTTCCCATTGTTCAAATTCTTTCATCTCATTATCCTTTCTTTTCTACTTACCTGTAACTGTTCAAAACAGAATTCACAAATCCGTTTTACTTTAAACAATTACAATTATCCTAATGGTTTTATGCCTCACATCTTAAGACCCTTTAATCATACTTAGTTTGCCAAAAAAAATCAAGTTATTTATTGAGAGTGTTTTATAATTAAAACAATTTTGATGTATAAAATGAAAAACAAGGGGCTGTGCATTTATCTGATTCAGTTCTAAAACGTCATTTCAGAATGTCTGACTTTTTAGAATCCACATCATTTAATGCGGCAGCTCCCTGCTATACGGCAGTACTATATAATAATGCTTTTCTATTTCATGCCTTCTACTGACGGCCATATCATATATTCTCCGCCATATATGAATTTTAGAGTAACTGACTGGCTGTCCCGTTCTACTTTTCTAATAAAATATTTTTTCTTATGATTTTTAAAATATGTTTCTGCTTCATCAAGTACTTCCTGTCTGTCATTCACATTTTTTAATGTACCATCGTCACTATATCTGTCAACTAATGATTCTTCATATTTTTTTATATTACTCTCATTATTTTCAATTATGTTAAGTATCACAATATTAACAGTCACTACTGCTGTCACTGCAATGATAACTACAATTAATGCTCGCAATTTCTTTTTACTCATTGATTTACACCTCTGCATTTTAATCTGCATAAGTTGTATTTGGAGATGATGAAATTGTATTACCGACCACCATCTCTCCATCAACTAATGCAAATACATTCCAATAATCAGCTATGCCAAGATTAGAAGGCACATTATAAGTCTTAATAAGTTCTGAACCTTTGTAAACCTTCACCTGTGCCTCTGATGAAGCACAGGTTCCTGTTCCAGAAAATCTATGAACATAATAATAATACGGTTTATCAGTGGTTGGTTTTAATGTGATAGTTTCTGGCCCATAACTAGTTACATCATCAACATCAAGGCTGCAAACTTCTATATTACCATCATTACAATTCTTGTTTGAATAATATACATGAAATAAAGAATCATCTGATAATATACCTGTCATATGTTAATCTAAATCCCTAGGATTTAATCCCCAATTAAGAACAATTCTGTATGTATCATCATTCATAACAGAGACTAATGTACAATTCTGTGATGATGTAGTACCTTCTTGAACTATAATGTTAACATGATTTGTTACATATCCATCTTTGCTTGCACAAACTGTGTAATTGCCTAAGGGAAGATTTACTGCATAAGTACCCTCTTTACTTGAAGTGCATTCAACTAATACTTCACCTGCCGAGACATTATTCCATCCATTTCTAACTTCAAGTTTAACTCCTTCAATACCCATACCTGATATTGAATCATATATAGTTCCCGCAGCCGTACCTGTTGAACCTTCCGAACCTTCAATAAGCAAAAAGGTTTCAAGATATGTAGTTTTATCTTTAGTTACTTTAATATAAGCATTAAATGATATATATCCTTCCACTTAATCTTCCTTTAGGAATATTTATAGAATTATCTAACTTATAATCAGCATTTCCATTTGACCTATAATGGCATAAAGTATTATCGGGATCCACCTCTCCATATATATCCTTTGCACATTGTACACTATTAGACAATATATCAGCAGATAATATCATACTGTTAATAACCGTTTCAAATAAACATTCATTACAATATCCAACACTAACCGTATTTGTAAATCCTACTATTGCTCCTGCTCCTTTTTTTATAAGAATATTAGTAATTCCATCTTTGTATAAGCTATAGCATGTACCAAGATACCATAAACTATTATTTAATGAATTTTTAGTATAATACTTATCAAAGAATTTACTTCCTATTGCAAGTCGATTATATTTTGTTGTACAACAAATTCTTCCACTTAAATAATCTGCTGAATATTCTATATGCTTTGCATAATATATAGGATTCAACAAAAACTTAGTTTCATCAAGTGATTCTCCAATCAGCAAATAACTTTTTTTTCCATTTTTTTCCATCTTTTTTTCCATGTGAATCAATTAATACTGTACCATATGAAGAAAGACTTTTCATAATGTCTAACGTAACATTCTCATCATCAACAACTGTTGCCTCTCCATTTAAGGCTTTTGCTACTAAATCTCCAGCACGCTTAAAATCATCATACTCAAACTCAGTATTTTTAAATGGTCTTAAAACAACATTAGAATTTGACTGCACCGGATTGATTTCTGCAGATGTTTATCTCCATCGAATCCTTTATCATTCATGGGGCATATACTTTGATGCCCTTCGTCATAAACATATAGAGTATTGTCAAATTTTCCTTCATTTACTTCAAGATCAACCGTAAAAGTAACTTTTGTACTTGTGCCAATGTAAATATCATATTCACTAGTTTCAAAATTTTTTAAAGTCATATTACCATCAGTACCATATTTATAGTCTGAAATATGTTTATCACTTCCATCATTCCATTTAGTAATCTTAATCCTGTTGATACCTTTTTTATAATCTGCGTATGTTAATTTAGAACTACAATTCCATAAGAATTTTGAATTACCTCTCCAAAAGCGAAGACAATTACTTCCTTCATCTTCGGCGGTTACAACATATGCATATATATGAGGTGCTACTTTATTAATTACTAACTGCGGATCATATACCGATTTTTTAGTCACAGAAAAATATACATCTTTAGTATCATTCTCTATTTTTGATGCCTCTGTAAAATTAGCATAAAATAATGCGTTATCATTATCCCATGAAATAAAGTCTGTAAGATCAAGATATATAATATCTCCTGCATGAAAATAATTTTTCTCATAGTTGTCTGTATAATTCCAATGTCCATACTCAGCACCATCAGCATAATATGTATTATTGTTGTCTTTTCCGCCTGCACTCCATGAATTCCACTGAACACTCTTATTAGAATTCATTCTGTTAAATGTTATATTATATGCGGTTTCTGGTACAGATACTGACCATATGGTGTCATCAATTTTTGTCATATCATAATAATTGTGACCATTTGTATTATCTACAAGTTGTATCACTGCATCATCATTTTTAACCCAATTTTCTGCCGAATTATCCATAAAATACAATATGACATTCCTCGTTTTTGCAATATCTGCTTTTGCCTCTTGTGTAAAACCATCAAAATTAATTTCTGTGAACATCATTATGAGTAACAAAAATAAAATCCCCACTCTTTTTTCTACTTTGTTCATAAAAAAAGATGATTTTATGCCTACTAATCTTTTCCCTTTCATATTATTTTCTCCATCTCATTTTGGCATTGTCAAATAACTACCTATTTTTGTTTAGAAAATTATATTTCTTTTATTGTATAATGTTGTTGACCAAAACTTCACTACATAAAAGAAATAGTATTCATAAATATTATAACGGATTTATTTGAACACTACAACTATCTCTTTAATTCTATGACAATTGTTTTTCTATACTAAACTCCTTCTGTTATAACAACATTTTCTTATTCTGCTATTTTACACGGATTTAATTCATATACATCTGTAATACTGTGTCTTAACTTAGCTGAAATTGTCGATGCAAGAATAACTTTAACTGCATCTCCCGGTAAAAATGGCAATACACAGTATCCTAATGACACCATCAGTGAATTGCCTGTTAAGATAATAAACCATATTGTTCCAAGAACATAACATGCTGCAATTCCTATTACCATTGCAATAGCCATCTGGTATATCTTACCTTTTGTATGCTTAATAATAAATCCTGTAAGCCATACACAAATAATATATCCAATTATGTAACCGCCGGTAGGCCCCGTAATTGCTCCAAATCCCCCCTTTAATCCTGCAAACACAGGCACTCCAACAGCACCAAGAAGTACATATACTATCATTGATACTGCACCATATCCCGCTCCTAATACTGCGCCGACCATGCATACCGCAAATATCGCAAGATTAAGCGGAATCTGTGGCAATGGTATCTGTATCTGCGAACATACTGCCGTAAGAGCTGCAAATAAAGCGCACATTGTAATTTTTAATGTTTTCTTTTTATCCATAATATATTTATTCCTTTCCAGCCTGTAAGTTTATGCTTAAGGCATAAAGTTATATGCATAAATTAATTTTGCACATAACTTCTATTTCTTTCCAAAAGGAATTATATATTATCGCGCCATTAATGTCAACTTGTATTTAAAATCACAGGTGACATTAGTTGTCATTTTATAAAAATTATTTGTATTTATAATTATGGTGATGTTTTAGTCGAATAGAATAAATTATGTTTATATATTTTACATCAGCATTATATGAATTTACTTTTCTTCTATCTCCATACTGTCTATGTAAAATTCTTTTCCTGAAATAACCTTTACTTTGCGGCTTCCACATTTACCGCAAATCATACGAAAATGTTCCATTTTCGTCTCTTCGCTGCATTCATCACATTTTATCACTGCCGGTATTCTGTCAAAAATCAATTCTGCGCCATATGCAATTGTTCCCTCACTGACAATGTCATAATACTCCTGAATACATTGCGGAACCAATCCTGTTATAGCACCCATTTTTATTTTAATATTAATGATTTTTTCTGCATTACGTTTTTCGCCTTCAATTGAGGCAATATTAACAATACTTTCCGTTACAGCCAATTCATGCATCTTCAGACACCATCTTTTTTATCCATGATACAAGTTCATCCATTCCTTCACCTGTCTTCGATGACACTCGGAAAATATCCACATCAGGATTAACATCTACTGCATTTTGCTCCACTCTCTTATCATCAAATTCAAAATATGGCATCATATCATATTTATTCATCACAAGTCCGTCTGTTGTTGAAAACATCAATGGATATTTTTCAACTTTGTCATCGCCTTCAGGTATACTAAGTATTGCAATTCTAAAGTTTTCACCTATATTAAATTCTGCGGGACATACAAGATTTCCTATATTTTCCACAAATATAATATCTAAAGCATCTAAGTCAAAATCCGGTAAAATATTATCAACGGACATTGCCTCTATATGACATGCTCCGTCAGTATTAAGCTGAACTACAGGAATTCCCATTTTCTCCATCTTCTCGGCATCAATCTGTCCTGCAATGTCGCCTTCAATGACACCTATTCTATATTCACCATTAAGTCTCTTTATTATAGAAGTAATCAAGCTTGTCTTTCCCGCTCCCGGTGAGCCCATAACATTTATAAGGCATACTTCCTTTTCTGTAAGTTTCTTTTTTATCTCATTACTGCAATCTTCATTCCACTCTAATATCTGATGTACTACTTTAATCTCCATTTTTCCTCCATGCTAAAACTGTTTTAAATTAGCATTATATACTAAAATCAATATTTTTACCAACTTTTTTTTCTGATTCCGTCTGAACATTATCACTTATATATATTTGTGTATAATCCTTTATTTTACTAATTAATTCTTTAATTGATGATGCTGTTACCGTAACAGTATCACTATCTTTCTCAGTTTTTTTATCGTTCCTGCTATTTTCTAATCGTTCCTGCCGCTCCTCTTTTTCTGCTTTTTTCTCTGCTGCCTTTTTAGCTTCTCTATTTTCTTCAGTCTTCTTTTCTATTCTTTCCTTTTGTGCCGCACTGGATTTTTCTAATACCGCAAAATAAGAAGCTGTACCATTATCATTTACCTGCATTCCATAGCCTTTTACACTGGCACCGGTTTCTGATATACTCGTTTTTAACTGGGATATTCCTGATGCAGCATTTGCAATAATACCTTCGTATTGTTTACGGTAATTCTCGTCCTCTGCCATTTTCTCAATCTTGTCCTCATCAATAAGAACTACCATTTTATTCATATTAGCATAATTGCCTGCCTGCGATTTTGCCTGTTCCTTCTCTTCTTTACTTACAAGAATAAAATCCATGTTAGAATACTTCTTCTTAAGTTCTTCATAATACTTGGCAGCTTTCTCACTAAGTTGTGGGGTTCCAATTGTTTTGCCACTTACTTTTGTACTTTTTGTCTTCTCCGTTGTTTCATCAACTCTACTCTTTTTCTTAACATCTGATGTGCCATAAGATGCTGCTGCATCTGCAATACTACTTGTACCATTAATCATATGATTACCTCCGTGTAGTTATAATTTGGTCAAAATCCTTTTTGACCATAACATTTCTTACTTTATCTATCGTCTTATTTTCATAAAAAATAACCTCTATAACACTTTTTTCGCTATAATATCTATTTTAAGATAATTTATACTATTTACCCCGACATCTTAAGATTAGAGTTGCAAAAGGTATTGTTTTTAAATATATTCAAAGCCGGTTTTGTTATATTACTTTCCTTTATGAAATTCTCCTGCCCATTCAAAGGCTTTTTTTGCCATAATTACCGCAATTATTTCATTTATAACTGCTGCAGCAGCAATGGTTCCTGTAATAATAGCTGCATACTCCGGTTCAAACTTCACTAATTCCGAAGCGGCAAT
>CAZQRO010000050.1:0-15620 GCA_964595785.1 uncultured Eubacterium sp. | reverse complement strand
TCATATGTTTTCACAAATTTTACAATTATTTGTCTCTTTTACTCATATTTATTATCATAAAACACAGAATTCTCCATTACATATAATATTATGTTTTTTAATTTGCTATTTATCATTTCCAAGCCTCTTTACTATATATTCAACCAACAAATCTATGTCATTCATTAACTTACTTATATCATCATCTATGTCAAATTCAATATGAAAATGTTTTTCAATTTCCATAATAAATTCTAATATACTTAATGAATCAAGACTAGTTTCTTTAATTATTGATTTAATATTGTTATCAACATTATCTTCAAACTCTTTTATAATATCTATTATTTCCATTTTAATAATACTTTTTTCCATAATAATTACCATACATTCTCTTTCTTTGTTTTAATAATTCATTTTACTTTCAAAAAACTATATGTATCACTTTAAATTAATAAATCCCGTAAATTTCCAATAACATAATTTCTATAAATAATAATTTAAATTACTAATTCTTATTTTCAATTCACCCTTTTCACCCCATTTTTTACAAACCAACCCAACATATCCATTAGATATTTTATTAATTGGTCTCTCTAGCACACTTTTCTTTATATCTCCACTTACTTTTCCAAAACTTATAAGTCCATTCTTAATTTGCAGATAGATTGAACTTGATGTAACAAATGGCATATAACAAGAAAAATTATCTATGCCTATTTTGTCTATACAATATTTATTATCTACGTCTATCATACATGTATAATAATTTTTTCCATCATAAACAACAAAACCTATCTGAAAATTATTATTTTCCTGATGATATAATACATCTACATTAGCCGTAACTTCAAAATAACTACAGTTAACTAATTTCATAATAGAAAATTTAGGCGAATTATCATAGTCCCACCAATTATAATCTTTATTGAACATAAAATTAAAATTGACACATTTATCTTGTACAGATATTACTCCATACTTGTCATTTATTACCTCTTTACAATCTTCTTTATAATATTCCTTGCAGATATTCTCCTGCGTTTTATATATCTTTAGATAATTACAAAATTCTTCAATATATTCTACAAGTTGTTGTTCACATTCCTTTATGGAATCTTTTATTTTTAAGTTTTAATATTTATTTGTTACAATTTTCACTATACAAAGGCTTGTAAAACTATAATATTCATTTTCAATTTTTTTTGATAAATGTAACATACATTCTATCTTACTTTTGTCGTATTCATACAAATCCATAATTTTTATTACTTCAACAATAAATAATTTTCTTGATTTGTTTAAATTCATAACTAAAGTTTCATACTCTGTTAAATCTGTATTTTCTAAATTATTTTTCGCATAAATCATCTCACTAAATATTTTTATTACTGAATACTTTTTTTCTTTCATTTTTGACAAAATGTAATTCATTGTTATTACTGCAATTTCATATTGGGATTTTTCTTGTTTAACTTTTGAAATTGAAAATAAACTATCATACTTTCCATAATTATCAACAAATTTCTTATTAAGTTCAATTATATATTTATAATTTAAAACAAACTGTTTAAATGTAAAGTTTTCATCCAAAAAATGCGTATAATCATATATAGAAAATGTTTTTTTTCTTCTATCATAACCATTTATAATAATCCAATGCGGATAATTTTGTTCTTTATAATACTTTGAATAAAACAACCTATTATACTCTATCCCTAATATAATCAATTTGTTGTTATCTATCTCATTTTCCATAAATGAACATATATCTTTTTTTCCATATTTTTTAACTTCAAATCCTAATTCAGAAATGAAATCTAATACATTATATCTTATTTCTCTTAGATTATAACTTGTATATACCTCTAATGCCTTTGAATACAATATAAAAGTATCAGCACTATTTGATTCTAACGAATCAATAATAATGCCTATTGGTCTTTGAAAGCAATCAAATTCATCTAATTCATACTCTTCAAGTTCATCATTCAATTCAATATAATTATCCATTTTTATCATATTTAAATCTCTCTGTTAATCACACTATATTTTTTTGTTTTACTATATTCCATGTAAGATATTCCTGCAATCAAAATCATTTCTGTTATTATAGCCACTATAGATGAAAGTCCTATAACTGACACTGTTATACTATAACTGCTACCAACAAGATTGTTCATTACCACATTCATATAAGTTATTATAACATAACCTAATGGAATGGCTAAACATATTGAACCAATAGCCATTATTGATAACTCAGAAAATATCATTTTATACAATTCATTATTTTTTATTCCTATTGCTTTTTCCATACATATATATCTAGTTCTTTTCTTAAAATAAAAATATATGACTGTATAAACAAATAATAATATTGAAATTAATATTATAAAAAATATTCTTATCACTATTTTATCAAAAAAAATTGATAACGTCTCCATTGCTGAATATTCAGCTGACACATCTGTCGGCCATAAAAATATATCTGCTGATATATCTGTAAGTTTTATTACATCATTGAATTTTTTTGAAAACACTTTTATTATGTTATTATTATAATATTTTTCATTTGCGTTTGAAACTATAATCTGTGGTACAGACTTTCGTGAACCTACCCTATACAGGTCACTATCAATTATACCTTTCAAAACATAATCATCAATAATACATTTATCTCCCTTATCAGTCTCAATATATAAACTTATATTTTTGCCAACACAGTTCTTAATATTACCATCAAAACCAAATTTTTCCAACAAATAATCGGTCATTATAATCTGATTTTCACCTGTCAGTTCACCACCCTTTATGTATACATCGTTCTTATTAAATCTATTCTTCAATTCATCTATTTCATTTTCCGACACTTGTAAATTATCCACATAATCCATTACTCCTATGTCAAATTTAACATTCTTATCCTTTTTATTGTGTATTTCATTCTTATCTAGATTGAAATCATATGAGTAGTCATTTATACCTTTGTATTTTCTATTATCAATTTCCAAAATTGCTACATCTAAAGAAACTTTATTATTTTCCAAAGGAGTCTCCTGTATTTCCAGATCATTATCTCCACATAGACTAAATAAATCATACTGATAAATGCTCTGAATACCTTCACTCTTATCTTTAATCTGAACTAAATACTTCTCTAATAATTCTTTATTAATCACTGTGCTATATCTTAGTGATGCATTTTTATCAATAGTATTGTTTATATTCATATGCATACTATATCCATATGCAAAACTGAGCATAATCATCTCAATTATTACAACTGAACCTATTAAAATGCAAAAAACCATTTTCAAATTTGACAAAATATTTAATAATGCTAATTTTAATATATCTTTTATCTTCACAATTATTATTCCTTATTGTTAATCACCATCACTATATCTTTCTTATTGATGATTCTTTTTATTATAAAAACACATGGTATCAATGCTATATTAGATATTACAATTCCTGATATTATAAGCAATATCAAGTTCAATCTAATTTTTACTTCCATACTGTATAAATCTCCTAAAATGTTGATAAGATAATTTGTATAAGCATATCCCCCTATACCTCCTATAACATCTGAAATAACTATCTGCGATTCCAATATAACGGTATGAATGCTTACTATTCTTAACTCAGATGAACCTAAAACCTTTTGTAAAATTAAAAATCTTTCTCTTGTATTAATGTTGATAATTGTTAAAACTACAATTACTAATACCGATATGGCTATAAACACAACTGCCATAATCTTAAACACTATGTTTAATGCTGCTGCCAGTGTACTCACTTCATCTATATCTGATTTGCAGACTATATCCTGTTTAGCTAATTCTTTTTTAAACTCCATATATCCCTGAACACTTGGATATATACAGGACACGCTATAACTTATCGAATATCCCTCCTTATCATTTGCTAATATCACGGATACTGCCGGCAGCAGAGCACTCGTTTCTTCTATACTGTCATCTTCAATAATTTCTATTATTGTATAATTTTCTACAACATTTCCATTTTCCAACGATAAAACTAACGTATCACCAATATTATAGTTATTAGTTTCTGATGGCGTACAGTATATTATGGCATTAGTTGACATATTAAAATCATTCATTGAAAAATCTTCCGGAATATTTATATCATTCTCTTCACAATTTTCAACTGAAAGCCATATATAATCTTTACAATATATTTGCAAGTTATTATTTTCATCTAAGAGACTTGAGTTGTAAAATGTATCACTTCCTGTCGTTGCGACATTGATATTCTCTGCACCTGTTTTTTTTATGATATCAAGTTGATTCAATTTTAAACCATTTACACTTACCTTGACACCATCTTCTAACTGTTTATCATAATTACTATATATCTCTGGCATTAAGTATTCTGTCAGATTAAAAAAAATCACGGCAACACAAATAACTGCCGATGAAATTATCACTCCAAGAAATAATATCTTTTTAGAACATTTTATTTCATCAGCAATCTGCGTTAACATATTCGTCCCCTATTACCTCTCCATCTCTCAGAGATACTACCCTATCCGTCTGCCTTGCATCTTCCATACTATGTGTTACGAGAACAACTGTCACTCCATCATTAACAAATTCTCTAAAATATTTCATTATCCTATTTCCGGTTTCAGTGTCCAAATTACCACATGGTTCATCTGCAAATATTATCTGCGGTCTATTTACAATGGCTCTTGCTATTGCAACTCTTTGCTTTTCTCCTCCTGATAATTTGGATGTCTTTCTGCTTAACTTATCTGTCAAATCAACCTTTTCAATAGCTTCCATAACCAATTCTTTTCTGTCTTTTTTATTCATACCATTTATTATTAATGGCATTTCAATATTTTTAAAAACACTATAACTTTCTTCTAAATAATAGGATTGAAACACAAAGCCTACCTTTTCATTTCTAAATATACTTTTCTCCTTATCTGAAAGTTTTGACAGATTACTTCCATCAACAATTATTTCTCCTGATGTTGGAACATCTAATGCTGCCATCATATGTAACAAAGTTGATTTACCACTGCCTGACCTTCCCATCAATGTGAAAAAACTTCCTTTTTCAACATCAAAAGAAATGTCTTTAATTGCCAAAAAGCAATTTTCTTCATTTCCATATTTTCTTTGTACGTTTTTCAACCTAATAATATTTTCTTTCATCCCACTTCTATTCCTGTAAAATATATTTAACTTCATCTATAATAATCGTTTTATCTTTTAGTGAATACCCCAAACTTAGATACGTTTCATATCCTTGATCAAATCCACTTCCGTCCACTTCGCACCCCAAGCCATAATCACCATAGGCATCTTTAAAGTAGAAAAACTCTGCTTTATTATCCTCAAATTGCTTTTTAAAATCAACTCTGCTTTTTAGCATGTCCTGTATTTCTTTCATCTGCTCATCAGACACATTACCATTAGTGTTTACAGCAAGATAATTTGCCGTATTATTGCTGAGATAGAAATCTTCAAATGCCGTTAAATCCACATTATGCAATTGTATGTTACAGTAGCCTATTACTTCGTCAAATTCGTCTGATTTGCCCTTTTTGTAGTCATCAACAACTATATAACTTTCTCCATCAACTGATATGTATTTTCCCTCAATAACTTTTGAAACTTTCTTATTCTGACAACCAGTTATTGTTATATTTATCATTATTATAAATAATATAATAAATCTTAACTTGATTTTCATGTATTAATCCTTTTCTATGTGTTTTGATTTTTACTTTGTATTTTTATTAAAATGGACATATACTTCTTGCTCCAAATCTATCGGAACACTAATATACTTATCATTTTTGGGAAGTGGCGCTATCACACTACTTGCCAAAGTTCTATCAACCGCTCTTAATCCAAGTTTTAAAGTAATTGTAGTATCAGTAATCTCCGTTATCTTTGCTTCTCCGTCTGTATATAAATAACTGCCATAACATAAATTTTTAACAGTTGCTTTCGTACCAGACGAAACAATTGTAATACTTCCGGTTTTTCCTGAAATCCTAGTTGACTTATTTCTGTTAGTTGTTGCTAAACAATAACTTTCCTCTAAATCACTATATTTATGACTATATACTGTACCATCACTAACTTTTTTTTCTGGACCCGAGCAGCCTACCAAATCTACACCTACAATCACTATTGTTGCACTGCTAATTAATTTCCTCTTAATATTCATTTTTTCAAATTGTATAATTTTTTCCTTTATTATCCATATTGTAACAAGCCATCAATTAAACGTCAATTAATTTTTCATATATTTCTTATAAGCTGTTGTATTCGTGTAAAAATAAAAATCAACCTGTCTACATAAAAACAGACTGACTTATCGTAAAATCACATCTCATACTCAAACTTCACAGGGATTGCAACACACAAATTGATTGTTCTTTCCACCTCGCCAACCTCGATGATATAAGGCTTTTCGGCACCTTTCAGATTATCAGACTCGTCCCACTTTTTGATGCGGTCAAAGGTTGTGAAGCTATGTAGCAAAAAGCCTGTAAAATCGGGCTTGTCCGCCAATTTTTCATTTTGGAGCATTTTAGGTGCTTCACTACCTATTTATGTCAAAGAATCCTTTGTTTTTATCTCACAATATTCTCTATCGCAGTGCTATTCTTCTTTAGTCTACCCCAGTATAATTCCCTCTAGGTCTTCCTTTTCAAGAATAGCCAAAATGTTTTCATCCACATCTTTGAGATTCACAATTCTTGTTGCCTGTTTAGATATGGCTTTCTCAAGGTAATTACGCACATCCCTTGCATTTGCATATGTATCTGTCTTATTATTGCACCTTTCCGCAAAGAATCTTTTAGCCTCATCTGCACCGTCTTTTGACAGCAAATAATCCTGTTTATCGCACATAGACTTTAAAATTTCATATTCTTCCTCTGCCGTATAGTCCTCAAATGTTATGAATTTATTGAATCTGGAACGAAGTCCGGGATTAGAATCTAAAAACTCCTGCATGAGGTCCGTATATCCTGCCACAATAACAATTAAATCCTCTCTGTGGTCCTCCATTGCCTTAAGCAAAGTATCCACTGCCTCCTGACCAAAATCTCCCTGACCCTTGTTATTAGTCAATGCATATGCCTCATCTATAAATAGTATTCCACCTAATGCCTCTTCTACTATCTCCTGCACTTTTGCTGCTGTCTGTCCTATGTAACCACTTACTAGTCCCGAACGGTCAACTTCAACGAGATGTCCCTTTTCTACTACACCTATTGCTGCATAGATTTTAGATAAAAGTCTTGCAATCGTTGTCTTCCCGGTTCCGGGATTACCCATAAATACCAGATGTTTATTAACAATCGTCTGTTTCATACCACGTTCCTCACGCATTTTTTGAACTTTCATGAGATTAATCAAAGCATTCACATCTTCCTTAACTAATTTTAATCCGGTAAGAGAATTAAGTTCATTAATAAGTTCATCCGGGGTTTCTCTCTCCTCTTCCTTACTATCCTCTTTTATAATAAGAGATGTCTTCTTATCAGGTCTTAATAATCCAAAATCTTTAAGATAATTATCTAACATTACACAATACCTTGATAATACCTCTATCTCTTTGCTGCCTGCCAAATCATTATTAGCAATATAACTTTGACCTAATTTTCTGAAAGTCTCAACAAGTATTTTAGCCTTCTTATTTTCATATTTGTCCGCTTTAATCTTTCTTCCTGCATCTGACAGCACAAAATATTTAAGTGCAAATGGAATCTGCGCACCATATTTGCTTTCTATTAGATTTCTGTGAACTTTCATATTATTTGCTTTCTCATATGTCATATCAACTCTTAAGTTAGTTTTGATAAACCTAATCTCTGATGCTAAAAGACTTCCGTCTAATAATGAGAGATACACTACGAAGTTAAGAAATTCGTACCTTAAATTATCTCTGAATGAAGTCTCTAGTTTCTGCTTAAAAACTCCGTTTTGTTCTATATAATCGCACATCTCATAACATTTTTCTAATGAAGTTTTAATATCATTTTCCATTACATAACCACACCTTTCTCGTAACCTGTATACTTTGAATTATATATGCAAATCTTATGTGAAATTTTTCATTGTGTTTTCATAATCTCATTCAAAGTACGGTATATATTCAACTCCATGCTTTCCATTCGAAAACAGATACTTATATAAATCTATAAAATAATCATCTGTCATACTGGCTAAATAATCCACCACTATATCATCGTGGTTTTCTAATGCATAATCTCTTTCATCTCTGTAATAGCCGCGGTTATTATTGACAAAATCAATATGATGGGTATAAATTACCGATTCTCTGTTATTCTTTTCTAAATCTTCAATCATTTTATAGTATATTTCATAAAACAGCGGTTCAATATTTTCAGAATAAAGCCGGTTCATTTTATCATCTAAATAAATCTTTTCATAATTCTCACTTTTTGCTATCTTAATTGCCTGATAATATTTTTCGTCCATGTAAATATAATCTTTACCGTAACTGTTCTCGATAATATTTACCACAAGATTGTTAGTCATATCTGCGTTTTCTACACCGATTCCATTGTCCTCGAACTTAACACTTGAATCTATGAAGCCCGCTTTTCTCGCATCCTGTCTGTCTTTTCCAAGATATGCTATCATATCACATATCCTTACCACACAGCCTTCAAGAGTCATTGGTATAAGATTGTCTATTTCTAATTGGTCCACATAACATTTTTCTACTATTTTATCATATGATGCAAAATCCAGTCCCTTTTTAGGTCTGTATTCCTGCATCTCAAATTCACCATTATGGCATATTATGCCGTCTAAAGTCTGAAGACTTATATTTCTGGCAAATAAATTATCTAATACCCTGACACTATGTACATTATGATTAAAATATCTGCCGGTTCTCTTATTATAAATTTTGTTTAAGATACGTTCCCCGGCATGACCAAATGGCGTGTGGCCTATATCATGCCCAAGTGCAATTGCTTCAATTAAATCTGTATTAAGTCCCAGAACATTTCCAATGTTTCTGGCTATTCGTGATACAAGCTGCACATGTAATGCCCGTCTTGTGATGTCATCATTCTTGTAAAATGAGAATACCTGCGTCTTATCCGCATATCTGTTATAATATGGACTGTGCATTATCTTCTCTATGTCCCTTACAAATGCCGGTCTCCATAAGTTTTCCTTATCCATATTAGGATTTCTCCTGATAACCTCAAAATTCCTGCACGCATATGGATTCTCAATATTATTTTCTCTGTCTTTCGTTATTCTTCTAACCATGTCTTCTGATAATTTTTCATACTTCATGATTTCACTCTCCTTATACCTTCTCTGTATTAACCTCATGCAGACACAATATTTCTTATAGTATAATACAATATCAGTTTTCTGTTGTAAATAACAGAAAAAAATAGTAGAATATATTACAAAACTATTAAATTTGAAATAATAAGTTATACAAAAAAATATTCCAACATGGAGGTATACATGAAATTCAAAAAATATTATAGGTATGTGATTACTTTATGTGCCATACTTCTTATTTTTATCTTAATTATCCTATTTAAATCTAATTTACTGGATTTTAAATCAAATAAGAAAACACCCGCTTCTTCTAACGGTGATATTAATATAGCACTGATTATTAATAATGATTCTGATTCTGAAGATATAGACGCACTTATTCAAAGCCTCAAGCTCTGTTCTTCCTCATTTGAAAAAAAATATGCCAGTTTTAAGGTTCAGGATTACAATAATTCTTATGAAGATACTATTATAGATGCAATGAAACGTGGAGCTACCCTTGTTGTTTGCCCCGATTCCTCTTTTGAAGAAACTATTTATAAAATGCAAAACTTATATAAAGGAATATATTTTCTGATTGTCGATGGTATTCCACATAATGCTGACAACTCAGATTCTACGCTGAATTTTAATGTTATTTCTCTTACTTTTGATGATGCTGAAGCAGGTTTTCTTGCCGGATACGCTGCTGTTTATGAAGGATATGCCCGCCTTTCTTTTATAGGATTAGAGAATGATATTCAATCAATTCATTATTGTTATGGTTTTCTCCAAGGCGCTGACTATGCCGCTAAAGACACCGGTGTAAATGAAATTCATATTAAAACCGCCTATGCCTCAACTGATACCTGTGAGGATATTGCCGATAAAATGTATGCCGATGGAAGTGAAATAATTATTGCCTGTAATAAGAAAATCATTGACAATGTAATTTCTTCTGCCAAATCTCATGATAAGAAGATAATTACATGTGATGACAATTCACCGGAAGAAAATAAATATATAATTGCAAATACAACTAAAAATTATTATATTCCTGCAACTGACTGCATAACAAAATTTTATCAGGGTTCTTTACGTGGCGTCACAATTAAGGAATATAATTCAACTGATAATGCTATTGCTTTAGCATTTAAAACTTCTGATTTCGTACGTTTTGATTCTAAGATATATGATTCCATATATTATAAACTGTCAGATAGCGAACTACAAATTATAAGTGATACTACTGTTTCACCGGAAGAACTGGGATTAACCAATATAATATTAGATTAAAATAGTAATGCTGCAAAAATCGCCGAATAATTCAGTTGAATTTATTCGGCGATTTTTTATATCCTGTTTTTATATTTTATTAACTATACTGTCTCGACTTTTAACATATTAGTAGTTCCTGACATTCCAAGCGGAACTCCTGCCGTAATAACTGTAATGTCTCCTTCTTTCAGATATCCATTTTTCTTAACACGCTGTATAGCATGTTCAAATAAATCAAATGTATCTTTTTCTTCTTTAATAATTATAGGTGTTACACCCCATGACATATTTAACTGTCGCGCTACATTTTCATTCATACTGCATGCAATTATATCGCAGTCCGGTCTGTATTTTGATACCATTCTCGCTGTTCTTCCTGATTTGGTAACCGTAACAATTGCTTTGGCCTTCAAATCATGTGCAGTTGTGCATGTGGCATGCGAAATAGCATCCGTAACCCCTATCTTCTCATTTCTGCTAAGTGCTAAAAATCTCTTCTTATAATCAATATCTGCCTCTGTTCTTACAGCGATTTTTGCCATTGTCTGAACCGATTCCACAGGATATTTTCCTGCTGCACTTTCTCCCGATAACATAACTGCACTGGTTCCGTCATAAATAGCATTAGCCACATCCGCAGTCTCTGCTCTCGTTGGTCTCGGATTCTTAACCATTGAATCTAACATCTGTGTAGCAGTTATAACCTGCTTACCCGCATTATATACTTTTTTAATAATCATTTTCTGCATAACAGGAACATCTTCATTAGGTATTTCCACACCCATGTCTCCTCTGGCAACCATTATACCATCAGACACTTTTATAATTTCATCAATATTAGCTACACCCTGCATATTCTCTATCTTTGATATAATCTTAATAGAAGTACAGTTATGTTCTTCAAGAATTTTTTTTATGGCAAGAACATCATCCACACATCTTACAAATGAAGCTGCAATAAAGTCAAATCCGTGTTCAATTCCAAAGACAATATCACTCTTGTCTACATCATTAATATACGGCATAGATAAATCAACATTAGGAATATTTACTCCCTTATGATTTGATACTTCTCCGCCACAGATTACTTCACATATAACATCTGTCTCATTTATATCAATAACCTTTAATTCTATTAATCCATCGTCTATAAGTATTCTGGTGCCGATGCTTACATCTTTAGGAAGTCCTTTATATGTCACGGAAGCAATCTCGTATGTTCCCATTAACTCTCTTATAGTAAGTGTGAATTTATTACCATTTTCAAGAATTACTCTTCCTCCTTCAAAATCTTTCACTCTTACTTCAGGCCCTTTTGTATCAAGCATAGCGGCAATAGGAATATTCAATTCTTCTCTAAACTGTTTCACCTTATCTAATCTTCTTTTATGTTCAACATGAGTTCCATGTGAAAAGTTAAATCTTGCAACATTCATTCCACTTTTCATTAATCCTAACAGAACTTCATCTTTATCTGTAGCTGGTCCAAGTGTACATACAATTTTTGTCTTTCTCATATATATCCTCCAATTTCTTCTAATTTAATTTCACAACAAGAGTATAATTCACTTTGCAAATTAATTCAATTCTATTTATTATTTTTCCCTAAATTTTAACACAAAATACACCACAATTTTAAAAATGTATTAGCTTTGTTTTGAAAAACGGCTTTTGCTGATATAATATCAGTTTTCCTAAATGCTAACTTTTAAATTCACTGTATAATTCTAATTATGTCGTCAATACTCCTATTATCAAACAGATATGTTATATTGCAAATCATCTTGATATACGGTATTCACCGTATACGGATAAATATAAATTTCTGAAATATTTATGATTTATTATAAGGAGGATTTTATGAAATCAAAAAAAAGGGATTATACATCTGTTCTTTTAGAATCTTCACAAAGTATATCTGAAACCGAAAGTCTTTTAAACGAGAATAAGAATAAAATTTTATCTATTGCTGCCTCTGTCATTGAAGAAAATGGATATGATTATCCTGTTACTGCTGATATTACTGATACATATTTTCCAACTAAAACTTATGGTAACTATACATTTCCTCCCGGAACATATAGGGCTTTTCAAATTAAAATCGGTGAATCAAAAGGAAAGAACTGGTGGTGCGTACTCTATCCTCCATTATGCTTTATTGATGTGTCCCATGGAACTGTCACCTCCGAAGGCGAGGATATGCTTAAGGAAACTCTAACTACAAATGAATTTGAAGCCGTTTCGGGTAATTACAATGGCATTTCCCATTGCCCCTGGTATTCTTACTCCCGCCTCTCTTATTAATTCAAAGGATATTTCCATAATTACTACTTCCACAAATACAGGATAAGGTATGTCACGTCTTGCCTTAATGAATATCATAACCAGATTGACAGGTAATACTTCAGGATGAAAATTCACTACCGCTATATATAATGCCAGCAATGAAATAGCAAAGAAAACTGCTATATATCGAATAATTCGTTCTAATGTAACCAATTCCCATCTGCTGTAATAATCATCTGCCGTCTTCATAAATGAGGCAAAATTCACAGGCAATACCAATGCTACAGGTGAATTATCCACTAATACAACAATATGACCATCTAGCAGAAACTGTGCCGCCCTGTCCGGCCTTTCCGTAGTCATATACTGTGGAAACGGTGACATCTCATTATCATTAGTCAGCTGCTCAATTACACCGCTGTCCATGAATCCGTCTATCTCAAATCCCTTAAGCCGTTCTTTTACTTCCCCTAACAATTTTTTTCCACAATTGTGTCCATATATAAGAGAGCTATTCCCGGATATCCGTCACCCCTTATCTTCAGTGCATAATTTTTCCCATCTGCAATCAGAATGGCACTTCCAATCATAACACCTGTAATCATATCTTCTATGGTATCCACTTTCTGCACATCAGTCAGACCATATATTACTTTTCGAAGTATTATGTCACTTACCGCCTCTTCAAGAAAATATATCCGTCCCTTGATTTCATTCAGATATTTCAATTCCACATCAAGACATTTTACATCATCACAATTTTCAAATATATCATTTAAAGTCTTTACATTTTCTTCAAAAGATTCAGATAAAAACATTGCACATCCTCCTGCCATTATTGACATAGGATGTGCAATGTTTATTTTGATTATTCAGAAAATTCATATGATTATAGGTTTTTGCCTGCCTTTTCTGTCGTAATGTTATCTATGATTGTCTTTTCCTGATTATTAATATGCAGTTGTATTGCCTTTTTAGCTTCCTCCACTCTTTTCTCGGAAATTGCCTTGAATAATATTTCATGCTCTTCTAGCAGTACTTTTCTTTTCTCTTCATCTTTAATATATTCCAAACGATATCTGTACATCTGTTCACGCAGGTTATTAAGTATCTGTATAAGTCTCTTATTTCCGGTAGTTCTGTATATCACATCATGAAATGCCACATCTGCTTCTGCTATTACTGTCAAATCTTTTGAGGCCAATGTTTTCTTAAAATCCTCGTGGCATTTCTGCATTTCTTCTAAATCTTCTCTTGTAGATTTCCTGCATGATAATTCAACTGCCAGATCTTCTAAATTCTTTCTCACTTCCAATACATCTGTTAAGTCATCAAGCGTAATCTCCGCTACTTCTGCACCTTTTCTCGGTGCCATTACTACAAGTCCTTCTAGCTCGAGTTTTCTTATTGCTTCTCTTATAGGCGTTCTGCTTACACCCAGTTTCTGTGCCAGTGCAATTTCCATCAGACGTTCACCCGGTTCTAACTCACCTTTTAAGATTGCCTCCCTAAGTGTATTAAACACAACATCTCTAAGTGGTAAATAATTATCAATTGCCATACTTAATTCTTTCATCTTGACACCATTTTAATCCTTTCTGATATATCATCTTACTATCTTTTCTTCATTTCTAGTCGGTGATTCTGGTTACTGACATCTCCGGGCAAATAAAAATCTGTTACATATGCCTGCTTTGTATATCCTGTTGACTTAATCCGCTCTTTTGCCCTATATGCATCTGCTTCCGTTTTAAATAATCCGAATACTGTCGGTCCGCTGCCACTCATTAAAGAATTAATTGCATTTTCCTCAAGCATTACATTTTTTAAGTCATTTATTACCGGGTATTCTTTAATTGTCACTGTCTCTAATACATTTTCTAATCTTGATGCCACACCCTCTAAATCTTTTCTGTTAATTGCTTCAACCATTCCATCTATATCAGGATGGCTGACCACCTCATTCAGATTAAGATTATCATATACAAACTTAGTAGAAACACTAATCGGAGGTTTGGCTATCAAAACAGGACATTTTATCATATTGGGAAGCTTGGTAAGTTTCTCTCCTATTCCTTCCGATAAGGCAGTACCACGCATTATACAGTATGGTACGTCAGCACCTATCTTCACTCCCCGTTCCATCAACTGCTTATTATTCAATTTCAGATTAAACATCTTATTAATGCCAAACATTACAGTTGCCGCATCTGTACTTCCGCCTGCCATTCCTGCTGATACAGGAATAAACTTCTTAAGAGCAATTCTAATACCTGACTTTATGCCAAATTCGTCAAATAACAACTTTGCTGCCTTATATACAATATTATTCTCATCTGTAGGCAGATAAAACAGGTTTGTTTCTATTTCTATCCTGCCGGTATTCGTCCTGCACATTTCGATTCCATCATAAATGCCAACTGTCTGCATTACCATTCGCACATCATGATAACCATCTTCACGTCTTCTTAATACATCAAGTGCCAGATTAATTTTGCCATAAGCCTTAAGATATATTTTCTCCATTGTCACTACTGCCTCCATTCCATTTATATATTATTTTGTAGTATTATTCTGTGTTTTGTATACATTATACTGTATGAAAACTAAAAAAACAAGTTTACTATTAACATTTTGTCTTGTTTTACCGATATTATTTTAAATTACAAATTTTATTAGATTGTCAAAAGATTTTGCTTTTAAATATATTTATCAATTTTTACAAAAGATTCCGCTTGCTATGCTATGACAATAAGATTTTCT
>CAZQRO010000049.1:0-15749 GCA_964595785.1 uncultured Eubacterium sp. | reverse complement strand
GGGATGGCTAATCATAAAGAATTAAGTAAAATGATAAGGAGAGAATTAATAAGATAAATGAATTGAAATAGTTAATTAATAGTAGTAAAATATTTATATAAATTATTCATGTTTGTGGTTATCTTCTTCTTCAGTAAAGTCTTTGATGAAATGAACATGTTTTCCGTTACCGACATCAATAGCGCCTGAAGTCTTTCCGCAGAATTCATGGAAATGCTCATCAGAAAAGTCAGTATGAAATTTCACTTCATGGTAGTGGTCACATTTATCTTTATTATAGATGGCTTCACCGGTCACAGTGCAAAATCTATGATTATGGCAATCTCCGCATTCGTTGAAAATCCTTGTACTGCCGGTTAATTCGTGAACATGTTTTTGCTCTTTATAACAATTTTCATTGTACATAACAAAACTCCTTTTTCTTTTAAGATATGACAGAGAATAGAGAATTGTGAATGAAAAACAACTATTTGCTGACACATATATTTTATATACGAATATATCTGAAAAAACAAAATTTATTTCCCACTACTGTATATTAACTGAAAAGTTTGATATGAAATATACAATAAGTGCTTTTAGTGATAATTCTAAGAACGGCATTTCTACAAAAAACTACGATATGGAGGAAAAGATGAGATTATTAATAAAACAAAGAGTGTTTTCGTGGACAGATTCATATGATATATATGATGAGAAAGGTAATCAAAAGTATTTTGTAAAAGCTGAATTTCTATCATTAGGACATAGGCTTCATGTAAACGACACATCAGGCAGAGAGATAGGAGTGGTTAAGCAGCGTATTTTTACACTTCTTCCAGCATTTGACATTGAAATTGACGGAAGAGAGGTTGGAAGTATCCAAAAGCAATTTACACTTTTTAGACCGAGATATGATATATACTTTAATGGCTGGAGATGTGAAGGAGATTTTATGTCATGGGACTATGAGGTGTATTCAGGATTCAGCTCTGTGGTTCATATTTCTAAGGAATTGTTTCATTGGGGTGATACTTATGTTATAGACATACAGAATCCGGAAGATGAAGTCATGGCATTAATGCTTGTATTAGCTATTGATGCAGCGAATTGCACACAGAATAATTAATAAATCAAGTAAAAACTGATAGCAGTTATTATATAAACGGTTACAGTTACTGTATTATGGGTAAAATTTTATTAAAAGCAGAGAGCAGGTAAATTAAGATGATTAAAGCGGAAAAGTTTTCTTTTTCATTTCCACAGAAGGATTTATATAATAAATTGGTATTTTCATTAGAAGAAAATAGGCATTGTGCATTTATAGGTACAAATGGAACAGGAAAGAGTACGCTGGTGGATATGATTTGTGATACTGATAAGTATATTTACGAAGGAAAACTAAATGTGCAACCGGATATTAGAATTGGTCATGTAAGTCAGTTCTATAAGTTGGATGAGACTAATGCGACAACAGTATTTGAGTATTTAAGCGAGGAATTTGTGAAAATTCAAAGTGATATTAATAGTATCTGTGAAGAAATGGGTACTGGTGAGGATTTAGAACATCTTATGGAGATGTACCAGAATCTTTTGGACTATTCAGATGCTATAGATGCAGATAATTATGAAAGTAACATACGTAAGCAGCTTAAGACTGCCGGACTTTTGATGTGTGAAAATATGCCTTTGATAAATTTAAGCGGTGGAGAATATAAACTGGTTTGTATTATTAAAGAGATGATTATTGCACCGGATTTACTTATTATGGACGAGCCGGATGGATTTCTTGACTTTGACAATCTGAATTCTCTAATGAGACTTATTAATTCCTATAAAGGAACAATGCTTGTTATTACACATAACAGGTATCTGCTGAACCATTGCTTTGATAAAATATGGCATTTGGAAAATACGGAATTACAGGAGTTTGATGGAAATTATATAGAATATAATTTTACATTGCTTAAGACGAAAATAGAACTGAAAGAACAGTCGGCTAAAGATGAAGAGGAAATAGAACGCAATAAGAAAGTGGTGGAGAAACTCAGGACACAGGCTACAAGAATAGATAATGCGTCATTTGGACGTCAGGTTCACGCAAGAGCTTCACATCTTGCGTTATTAGAAGCACGTAAGATTAAAGCACCATTTATAGAAATAAGACAGCCGGAGATAAAATTTCATACAAATGCTATATGTGAATCTGAGTATGCATTGAAACTTACAGATTACAGTTCAAAGTTTGATGAGGTACTTTTAGAAAATGTGAATTTTGAAATATTACCAACAGACAAGGTAGCTATTGTAGGTGCTAATGGTACCGGCAAGACTACAATGCTGCGGGATATTTATAAAAACGATAATGAGACAATAAGTATATCAGAAGGTGTTAAGACGGCATTTTTATCTCAGGTTCAGGGAGAATCGTTTAATGAGTCGCATACGGTTTTAGAAGAATTTGAACAAATGAATTTTGAAAATGAAAGAGAAGCGGCAGCATTTTTATCAACATTTTGTTTTGATGAAAGTATATTAAACAGTAAAATTGAAAAGTTATCAGGCGGAGAGAAGAATCTTTTGCAATTGGCAAAGATATCCTTAAGCAATGCTAATATGCTGCTGCTTGATGAACCGACAAGCCATTTAGATACGTATTCGCAGATTGCATTAGAAAAAGCAATAAAAGAATATAATGGAGCAGTTCTCATGGTATCGCATGATTTTTATACCATAGCAAATTGTGCTGATTATATTTTGTTTATTGAAGATGGGAAAGTTAGGAAAATGAGCACCCGAGCATTCAGAAAGTTAATATACAAGGAACATTTCGATAAGGATTATCTTGAAATTGAGAAAAAGAAAAAGGAACTTGAACTTAAAATTGAATATGAATTGCAGAAAAATGATTTTAAGGCAGCATATAAAGCTTCGGATGAGTTAGAAGTAGTAATAAAAAGTATGGGGTTTGAAAAAATATAATGATTAAAAATTAATAGAAGTTGTGAAAGGAAGCCGTAATGATATACTTATCACATTTTAGTTTTCCGTCAGTCGATGAAGAAGATGATTTTTTCTTTAGTTTAAGACGGACATGCTATAATAGTTATTACCCATTCAGAATAATTTCCAAGCATCATTTGCAGATGTTGGATTTTGAGCCTATTACTATTTTATATGGTGACAATGGTTCAGGTAAAACCACAGTGCTTAATGTTATTGCGGAAAAATTGGGGCTAGAGCGTGATACTTTATATAACCGTTCCAGCTTTTTTTAAACATATACGGATATGTGTGCTTATAAGACAGACAATTACATATCAGACGAAAGCAGAATTATTACCAGTGATGATGTTTTTGATTTTATGCTGAATTTGAGAAGTATGAATGAGGGAATAGACAGTCAGCGAGAAGAATATGTAGATATAAAGAGATGGACCGAATTAGAAAATGTAAGGACGTATTACAATTTTTTTAAAGAACATGAGAGGGAATTTGATTAGAGATTGTGAAATGCAGAGAATTTAAAGACTGAAATAGTTGAATTAATTATAGTATAAAAAAGCAAAAATCTCCATACATTATTATTTTAATAACTATAAAATATTAATGTATCGAGGTTTTAAATGGAACAAAGTGAAGAATTACCAATTGGTTTTGGATTCTCAATGGCAATGAATGAAGAAGCAATGAAGAAATTTGCCAATATGACAGAAGAGCAGAAAAGAAATGTTATTACGCAGAGTAAACTAGCATCATCAAAAGATGAAATGAGCCAATTAGTTGACAGAATAGCAACTAATAGTTTCCAGGGCTAACTAAAAAAAGTACCATTGCACGTAAGTGAATGGTACTTTTTACTAGTGTGCGCATAGTAGCACAATATGAATAATAATGCAACAATTTAAACATAAATTAAACATCTGGGTTAAGTAACGTAAAGAAGTAAATAAGATTATTTCTGATAATTATTAGATAGATTAACTTGATAAAATAAAGAACTTAGAGTATATTAAATTTATGAAAAAAGCACTATTTGACCTGTCTATTTGATAGGTGGCATATCACAATAGGTGTCATAGATGATGTGATGCAGGATTTTATTTCGAATACACTTAGTAAATTCACGGACAGGGGTGTGAAGGTACTAAAGATTATGGGGAACAAATTGGCTTTGCAAGGAAACTTTATGGTAAAAAGTAAAACAAAATATAAAAGGAGCAATAAGATTATGAGGAAAAAATTTCTATTATTGGTTTTAGCCGTTGGAACAATAAGTTTATCAGCTTGCTCTGATAAAAATGATGAGTTGTCATCAAAAAGTACCGACAAAATTGTAAATACAATAGAGGCAGGAGAGGAAGAACCTTCAGAAGGAACAAATTGTTTTGAAACAGACTATTACAATGAAGGTATAGATTATAAGAATAATGTTATATTTAATACTGACCAAAAGAAATTTGTTAAGTTAGCCAATAATTCATATGAAGATTTATCACAGGAATATAAAGAGACAAATATTAAATATGATGATTTTGATATAACATTAAAATGGTACTATTGTAAGGACGGAGACAGACTTCTGTATAAGCAGGATTTAGATGATGTAAATGATGGAACGGTTAATTATGGAGACTACAGAATTTATATAGTAACAGATATAATATCAGGCGATACATATTTATTGCTATGCAAAAATTCTACACATGAAGGATATTCATATCAGTATCCGGTTAAGTTTGATTTGGAAACAGGTGAGATTGAAGATGTTTTTAAGGAAGCGACTATAGATGGAAAGAGCATTAAAGATTATGGATATCTGAAAAACTGGGAATTAAAGGATAACGAAATCCTTGTTGACTGCAATGAAGAATTTAATGAACCTGAAATACAAAAATGGAAAAGAGCAATTGTCAACACAAATAATTAAAAATTTTTTGCAAGATTATAAAAAATATGGTGTATAAGTAAGTGAACCTAAGATAAGCCAGAAATAAACAGGGAGGTTCTATCGTGCATGATAAAAAATTAATAACTCTGATTGAGCAAAGAGATGAAGAATGTCTTACTTTGATAGCAGAAAAATATGAGAAATTGTTATATCATATAGCATATGGCATATTAGGAGGACGGGAACAGGATATAGAGGAATGTATTAATGATACATATCTTAAATTCTGGAACAATATTGAGTCCTATGATTTAGGAAAAGCCTCGGTAAAAACATATTTGAAAGTGATTTTACGAAATACTGCGATAAACAGGCTTAGAGATATAAGCAGGAAAGAAAATAATTTGTCGCATGAAGATTTGACAGATATTGCAGCATCATATGCAGATGAAAGTCAGAATATTGAGAGAAAGTTTATCAATCAGGAAAAAGTAACATTACTTAATGGAATCATAGAAGATATGTCAAAAAAAGATAGAGAGATTTCTATCAGGCGTTTTTTCTATCTGCAATCTTCTAAAGAGATATCAAAAGCAATGCTAATGACAGTTTCAGCGGTTGACAGCAGGATTTCAAGAATCAAATCAAGAATAAAAAATACATTTGAGGAGAACGGATATGGATATGAATGATAGAGAATTAGTTGATATGTTTTCAAATATTTCTGCCTCTTTTTTGGAGAATGACAGTTTCGAAAAAGACAGATTTATTAAGAGAAAGCCGGTAAAGGCATGCGTAATTGTATCAGGAACAGTTTTAGCGGCAGCCATTACGACAGCGACAGTAATATTAACTATCAAAAAGAAAAAATTCAAAATAGCATAATTTAAAATCGAAGAAATGAGGACAATAGCAATGTTTGAGAAAGTAAAAGAGATTATAGCAGCAGAATTAGGCGTAGATGAAGATAAAATTACAGAGAGCGCAGCATTTAAAGATGATTTGGGTGCGGATTCCTTAGATTTGTTCCAGATGGTAATGTCTATTGAAGATGAATATGGAATTGAAATTCCAACAGAAGATTTAGAGAAAATGGCAACGGTTGGCGATATTGTTAAGTATTTAGAGGCAAAACAGTCATAGTTGATAATTCATACAGGGTTACGAAAATAAAGAGGATAAAAAGTGTCTGATATGGCGCAATTTGTTATCCCTTTATTTTTTGACCTTTTTTTCAGAAAAACGAAAGGATTTTACTAAAAATGACAAGAAATATATGCGAAATGTTAAACATAAAATATCCTGTATTTCAGGGAGGAATGGCATGGGTAGCCGAACATAATCTTGCATCAGCCGTATCTAATGCAGGAGGATTAGGAATTATTGCAGCAGGCGGAGCACCTGTTGAATATGTAAGAGATGAGATAAGAAAGACAAAAGAACTTACAGACAAACCGTTTGGCGTAAACATAATGATGCTTAGTCCGAGTGCAGAAGAGATAGCAATAATGGTAACTGAAGAAAAGGTTAATGTAGTTACAACAGGTGCAGGAAATTCAGAAAAATACTTTGAATTATGGAAAGAAAATGGAATAAAGATAATTCCTGTTGTAGCCTCTGTAGCATTGGCTAAGAGAGTAGAAAAAAGAGGTGTTGATGCGATAATAGCGGAAGGTTGTGAATCAGGCGGACATATTGGAAATGCCACAACAATGACTCTGGTTCCACAGGTGGTTGATTCGGTAAATATTCCGGTTATTGCGGCAGGCGGAATAGGAGATGGCAGAGGAATGGCAGCATCATTTATGTTAGGGTCAAGTGGTGTACAGATTGGAACCAGATTCCTTGTGGCCGATGAATGTATTATACATGATAATTATAAAGAAAAAGTAATTAAGGCAAAAGACATAGATTCAGTTGTTACAGGCACTACTACAGGACATCCTGCAAGAGTTCTCAGAAATAAAATGACTAAAGAATATATCCGATTAGAACATGAAGGTATTGGATATGAAGAGTTAGAAAAAATGACGCTGGGTTCACTTAGAAGGGCAGTTGTAGATGGAGATGTGGATAATGGTTCATTTATGGCTGGACAGATTGCAGGATTAGTCAGTAAACGCCAAAGTTGTAAAGAAATAATAACAGAAATAGTTACAGAAGCAGAAACACTTTTAAAAGCCGGAAAGGGGATTTTATAATGAGCAGAATAGCATTTATTTTTCCCGGACAAGGCGCCCAATATGTTGGAATGGGTAAGGATTTCTATGATGAATTAAAAGAAAGTAAAAAAATATTTGATATTGCAGAAGAAATTTTGGATTTTGACATTAAGTCAGTCTGTTTTGAAGAGAATACATTGATTAATGAAACTGAATATACACAGGCGGCTATTCTGACTGCAAGTATGGCGATGTATGAAGCTGTTAAAAAAAGTGGAATTATACCGAATGCATGCTGCGGATTAAGCCTTGGTGAATACAATGCCATAGTGGCAGCAGGAGTAATGAAATTTGAAGATGCATTAAAGGTAGTGAGAAAAAGAGGAATACTAATGCAGGAAGCGGTACCTGATGGAAGGGGTACAATGATGGCAGTGTTAGGTGTCGATAACAAGGCAGCAGAAGATATTTGCAGGGAAACGGAAGGTATTGTATCAGTTGCAAATTACAATTGTCCGGGTCAGATAGTTATTTCAGGTGAAAAAGATGCAGTTATTAAGGCTGGTGAAAAATTAAAAGAATATGGAGCAAAGCGTGTAGTTGAGTTAAATGTAAGTGGTCCGTTTCATTCACAGATGTTAGCTGCTGCCGGAAGTAAGCTTGGTGAATTTCTTACTGATATAGAAATTAACAATCCTAAGATTCCATATGTGGCAAATGTAAATGCATCTTATATTACTGACAACGGCGAAATAAAGCAATTATTAGAAAAGCAGGTATCTAATTCAGTAAGATTTGAGCAGTCAGTAAGGGAAATGATTGCAAATGGGATTGATACATTTATAGAAATCGGACCAGGCAGAACATTAAGTGGTCTTGTGAGAAAAACGGATAGAAATGTCAATGTAATAAATATAAATTGTGTAGAAGATTTGAAGAAATTGCAAAATGAAAACGGAGGAAATGCATGAAAGATATTTTGAAAGACAAAGTTGCCATAGTAACGGGCAGTGCCAAGGGAATAGGTAAAGGCATAGCCCTTGAATTTGCTAAATGTGGAGCAATTGTTGTTATTAATTACTGTGGCTCTAAAGAAGCGGCAGATAATACTGTAGATGAAATAAAGGCAATGGGTGGAGAGGCAGTTACATATAAGGCTGACATATCAGACTTCGATACCGCCAGACAGATGATGGAAGATGTGGTAAAAATGTTTGGAAAGATTGACATTTTAGTTAATAATGCGGGTATTACAAGAGATAATCTCATACTTAGAATGTCCGAGACAGAATTTGATGATGTAATCAGAACAAATTTAAAGGGAACATTTAATTGCATTAAACATGTTACAAGATATATGCTTAAGAATAAATCAGGAAGAATTATCAATATTTCGTCTATTTCAGGTGTAAATGGAATTGCAGGGCAGGCTAATTATTCTGCATCAAAGGCGGGCATCATAGGACTGACTAAGAGTTTTGCCAAGGAAATGAGTGCAAAAGGAATTAATATTAATGCCATTGCACCGGGATTTATCGATACAGATATGACAAGAACTTTAGATGAAAAATATGTGGAAGATATTACAAATACTATACCTGCAAAACGAGTTGGAAGGGTAGAAGATATTGCTAATGCAGCAGTATTTCTTGCATCAGACAAATCTTCATATATTACGGGGCAGACATTAATGGTTGATGGCGGTCTTGGATTATAGGACAGTTGATAATAAGGAAGACAGGGAGGTAGTGTGAAAGATTTTTCTGATGAGAAAATCTTTCACACAGCAAGTTTGTGACGGAGCACAAACTTGTATTATTGCAGCATAGAAATCGTATGCACGAATTTCTATGCGCATTGCCTTCATAAAAAACGCTCCGGCATGGAGGTAACATGAAAAGAGTAGTCGTAACAGGTATGGGTGCAATTACACCTATTGGAAATAATGTTGAGGAATTTTGGAAAAACATTAAAAAGGGAACAGTTGGAATAGACAACATCACTAAGTTTGATGCATCAGATTATAAGGTAAAACTTGCAGCAGAGGTTAAAGACTATAATCCGGAAGATTATATGGATAAAAAAGCCGCAAGGAGAATGGAACTTTTCTGTCAGTATGCAGTGGTTGCAGCAGGTGAAGCAATCAGGCAGTCAGGGCTTGATTTGGAAAAAGAAGATACTACGAGAATAGGTGTATGTGTGGGTTCTGGTATCGGAAGTCTTCAGGCAATGGAAAGAGAGCATACAAGATTATTAGAAAAAGGACCGGGAAGAATTTCACCGATGCTTGTACCGATGATGATAACTAACATGGCAGCAGGAAATGTAGCAATTGCATATGGTTTAAAGGGAAAATGTACAAATATAGTTACAGCCTGTGCAACGGGAACACATTCAATCGGTGATGCGGCAAGATATATTCAGTGTGGAGATGCCGATGTTATGGTGTGCGGTGGTACGGAATCTGCGGTTACACCTATTGGAATAGGCGGATTTAGTGCGCTTACGGCACTTACAGCGGAGACAGATAAAACTAAAGCATCCATTCCGTTTGATAAGAACAGAAGTGGATTCGTGCTTGGTGAGGGTGCAGGAGTTGTAGTTCTTGAATCGTATGAACATGCGGTTGCAAGAGGTGCAGACATTCTTGCAGAGGTTGCAGGTTATGGAGCAACATGTGATGCATATCATATAACTTCTCCGGCGGAAGACGGAGACGGGGCGGCAAGAGCCATGCAATTAGCAGTAAAGGAAGCCGGTATAGATAACGAAGAAGTTAATTATATTAATGCACATGGAACAAGTACTCATCATAACGATTTATTTGAAACCCGTGCAATTAAAAAAGCATTTGGCAAGCATGCATATGATATGAATATTAACTCGACAAAGTCAATGATAGGTCACATGCTTGGTGCTGCCGGCGCAGTTGAATTCATAGTATGTGTTAAAAGTGTAATGGAAGATTATATACATGAAACAGCAGGCTATGAAACACCTGATGAAGAGTTGGATTTAAATTATACTAAAACAGTAGAAACCACTAAAACAGTTAATTATGCATTATCTAATTCATTGGGTTTTGGCGGGCATAATGCAAGCATACTTGTTAAAAAATATGATAACCATTAATAAATGGTATAGAAAAATGTATGTTAATAACGACAATTAATGTCGTGGAAATGAGGCAGTCATGGAAATTGAAAAAATATTGAAACTTATTGATAAGGTATCGGATAAGAAAATCAACTATTTCTGTTATGAGGAAAATAATGAGAAAATAGTAATTAAATCAAAGGAAAAGAAGACAGTAAGAAATGCTGCTGAGATACAGTATGTAGATAATAAGGATTCTGATATTGCATTTGCAGAGAATGATAATGACGATAATGCAGAAGAGGATGATTACAATAAAATTATTTCACCAATTGTAGGAACATTTTACAGTTCATCATCAGAAGATGGGGAACCATTTATCAAATCAGGCGATACCGTGAAAAAAGGACAGATTATTGGAATAATCGAAGCCATGAAGATAATGAATGATATTGAATCGCCATTTGACGGAGTTATAGAATCCGTTAATGTTGAAAATGGACAAATGGTCGAATATGGGCAGCTTTTATGCCGAATAAAATAAAACGGAGGATAGATTTAAAACCATGTGTAAGCATTGAGTTCTGAATCTTAAATTTAAAATATGTTAGATATAAATGAAATAAAAAAAATATTACCGCACAGAGCACCATTTCTTTTGATTGACAGAATTCTTGAAATTGAACCGGGAAAAAGGGCAGTAGGAAGAAAATGTGTCACATATAATGAGCCTTTTTTTGCAGGACATTTTGAAGATGAACCTGTAATGCCGGGAGTACTTATTTTAGAGGCATTGGCACAGGTTGGTGCGGTTATCTGCCTGTCATTAGAGGAGTATTCCGGTAAGACGGCATATTTCGGTGGAATTGATAAAGCCAAATTTAAGAATAAGGTTACACCGGGAGATGTGTTGAATCTTGAAGTTGAACTGATTAAACAAAAGGGACCTGTGGGTATCGCAATGGCTAAGGCTTATGATGATGAGAAAATATATGCCCAGGCTGAACTTACTTTTATTATTAAGTAAAAGGGAAAAGGAGCGGCGTAAATGTTTAAAAAGATTCTGATTGCAAACAGAGGAGAAATAGCTGTAAGAATAATCAGAGCATGCAGGGAAATGGGAATTGCAACGGTTGCAGTATGTTCTGAAGCAGACAGAAATTCACTTCATGCACAATTAGCAGATGAAACAATCTGCATTGGTGCGGACAAGGCTTCTGAAAGTTATTTAAATATAGAGAGAATAATCAGCGCAACTATTGCAACCGGTGCGGATGCCATTCATCCGGGCTTTGGATTTTTATCGGAAAACAGTAAATTTGCCAGAATATGTGATAAATGCAACATTACTTTTATAGGACCGTCAGCGGATATTATTGATATGATGGGTAATAAGTCACAGGCAAGAGAGACTATGAAGAAAGCAGGTGTTTCTATTATTCCGGGGTCTGATGGAGCAGTATATGATGTGAATGAGGCAAAAATCATAGCAGATAAAATAGGTTATCCGGTTATGGTAAAGGCAAGTTCCGGGGGTGGTGGAAAAGGCATGAGAGTTGTTAACAGTTCAGAAGAATTTGCAGAAAAATTTGAAACAGCCCAGACAGAATCAATTAATGGTTTCTCTGATGATGCCATGTATATTGAGAAGTATATTTCGTCATCCAGACATATTGAGTTTCAGATTATGGCAGATATGTATGGTAATGTGGTTCATCTTGGCGAAAGAGACTGTTCAGTTCAGAGAAAACATCAAAAACTTATAGAAGAATCACCATCACCGGCTATTAACGAAGAACTTCGAAAAGAAATGGGTAAACAGGCAATCCTTGCAGCAACGGCAGCAGGGTATAACAGTGTGGGAACCATAGAATTTCTGCTTGCCCCTGATAATAAATATTATTTTATAGAAATGAATACGAGAATACAGGTGGAGCATGGAGTTACTGAAATGGTGACTGGAATTGATCTTATTAAAGAACAGATTAAAATTGCAGACCAGCATAAACTTAAAGTGGTGCAGAAAGATATACAGATAACAGGTCATGCCATTGAATGCAGAATTAATGCAGAAGATCCGGCACACAACTTTATGCCATGTCCGGGCATCGTAAATGATATACATTTGCCGGGGGGGAATGGTATAAGAGTAGATACGGCTTTATACTCAGGGTACAGGATACCTTCAATGTATGATTCATTAATTGCCAAGGTAATTGTATATGACAAGGATAGAAAATCAGCAATCAGCAAGATGAAAAGTGCATTAGGAGAACTGATAATAGATGGAATAACCACAAATCTGGATTTCCAGTATGAGATTATTAATAATAAGCAATTTAACAATGGTAAATTTGATACCGGATTTATTGAAAATATGTAATTGTTCAGAACAGAAGAATTTAGAGCATTTTCTAAATTGTGATGAACATTTATGAAAATATAATGAAGGTAGGTTAGGAATGGTGGAAACATGCTTAAGGAATTTTTTAAGAAAGATTCACTGACAGTTAAGGAAAAGAAGCAGATTAAGATAAGTGAAAGGCAGAAAAAAGCTGACCAGAACCCTTCGGTTCCTGATGGCTTATTTACTAAATGTGGCAAATGTGGTGAGATTAGCTGTACGGATGATATAGTTGATAATTATTATATTTGCCCCAAATGTAAGAATTATTTCAGAATCGAACCACGAAAAAGAATCAGCATGGTAGTAGATGACAAAACATTTGTGGAAACAGGCGAAGATTTGCCCTTTACTAATCCTTTGGAATTTGCAGGATATGAAGAGAAGATTAAGAGCCTTAAGAAACTTACTGATTTAGATGAGGCAGTCATAACCGGATTTGGTGAAATAGGTGGAATAAGAACAGGAATTGCAGTTATGTCATCTAATTTCATGATGGGAAGTATGGGACATAATGTGGGTGAAAAGATTACCCAAATGGTAGAAAGAGCCACAGAGGAAAAACTTCCCGTAGTAATATTTAGTTGTTCAGGAGGAGCCAGAATGCAGGAGGGTATCATATCGCTTATGCAGATGGAAAAGACTTCACAGGTATTAAAGAGACACAGTAATGCAGGGCTTAAATATGTTTCAGTATTAACAGACCCGACAACCGGAGGCGTAATGGCAAGTTTTGCCATGCTTGGTGATTACATTTTAGCAGAACCGGGGGCGCTTGCAGGGTTTGCCGGACCGAGAGTAATAGAGCAGACTATTAAGCAAAAACTTCCTGAAGGTTTCCAGTCATCAGAATTTTTATTAGAGCACGGTTTTATTGATTTAATCGTAACCAGACGTAAATTGAGAAAAACGGTGGCATATCTGCTTGGAAAAATATAAAAATATTCTATGCAAAAAGAATATGAGAATGTTCAGTATAAAAATATTTTACGCAAAAAGAATATTTTACGCAAAAGGAATGTGACATATATATTGGAAAGGATTTGTTATGTGTAGAGAAGAAACATTAACGGCAATTGAAAAGGTTAAAATCTCAAGAAGAAATGACAGACCGACAACGCTTGATTACATATCAGTAATTTTTGATTCCTTCTTAGAACTTCATGGTGACAGATTATATGGAGATGACAGGGCAATCGTAGGCGGGGTTGCAAGAATTAATGGAAGAGAAGTGACTGTTATCGGTCAGCAGAAGGGCAGAAATACCAAGGAAAATATTAAGAGAAATTTCGGAATGCCTAATCCGGAAGGATATAGAAAGGCTGTACGCCTTATGAAACTGGCAGATAAATTTAATCAGCCTGTTATTTGCTTTGTGGATACTCCGGGGGCATATTGCGGAATAGAAGCAGAGGAAAGATGTCAGGGCGAGGCAATAGCAAGGGCAATTTATGAAATGTCAGATTTAAGTGTACCTGTACTGTCAATATTTATTGGAGAAGGCGGAAGTGGCGGAGCCCTTGCAATGGGTGCAGCCAACCAGATATTAATGCTTGAGAATTCAACGTATTCTATTTTATCGCCTGAAGGTTTTGCAGCTATTCTATGGAAAGATGGAGAAAGAGCAGATGAAGCTGCTGAGGTAATGAAGATTACGGCGGATGATTTGAAGAAATTAAAAATAATAGATAAGATTATTAGTGAAAATGAAGATATGACTGTTGATAATATGGAAGAAACTGTAGAAGAATTAACTGACTCTATCAGTGACTTTCTTGAACATTACAGTAATATGGACAGAGAAATGATTAAAAATGAAAGGTACAGCAGATTCAGAAAGTTCTAGCATAGTGTATTCGAATATTAAAAAAACACTGTATTAGGGAAAGGTAATGTGTTATAGAGATGAAAGGTTTGAAAATAGGAAATTTAGAATCCATGTATCCGATTATGCAGGGCGGAATGGGAGTCGGAATAAGTCTTGGAAATCTGGCAGGCAATGTAAGTAAATGTGGAGGAATTGGATGTATTTCCGCAGCGCAGATTGGCTATTATGATGCGGAATACGAGAAATCACCATTAAGTATTAATCTAAGAGTATTGGGTAATGAAATAGAAAAGGCAAAAGAAATATCAAATGGCGGAATTATAGCGGTAAATATCATGTATGCCACTAAAAATTATGAACAGTATGTTAAAGCAGCAGTAGAAAGTAATGCGGATATTATCATATCAGGAGCCGGACTTCCAATAGAATTACCGGAATTAGTTAAAGGCTCTGATGTAAAGATAATTCCTATAGTCTCATCTGATAAGGCGGCAAAAATAATTCTTCGAATGTGGGATAAAAAGTATAGAAGAAATCCGAATGCAATTATAATTGAAGGTCCGCTTGCAGGTGGACATTTAGGATTTCATGCAGATGAGGTTCTTGGCATTACCAAGGCATCATATGATGAAGAAATTAAGAAAATAATTGATACCGTAAAAACATTTTCATGTGATAAGAATTGTGACATACCAATTATAGTGGCAGGAGGAATTACTGATAAGGAAGACGTAGACAGATATAGAAAACTTGGTGCAGACGGATTCCAGATAGCTACTAAATTCATTACCACAGAAGAATGTGATGCAGATATAAGGTACAAAGAAGCATTTATTAAATGTGATAAAGACGATATTATAATTGTTAAAAGTCCTGTAGGAATGCCGGGAAGAGCCATAAGAAACAAGTTTACGGATTATGTAAGAGAAAATAAGATACCTGTTGAAAGATGCCGTAGTTGCATCAAGACCTGTAATCCAAAAGAAACACAATACTGTATATCACAGGCTTTAATAAATGCAGTAAGAGGAAATGTTGATGATGGTTTAATATTTTGTGGTGCAAATGCATATATGGAGGATAAAATCAGAACTGTTAAGGAAGTTATGGAAGAATTAGTGGGTTATATAGAATTATCGGAGTTAAACTGTTGTTTAGCGGAGTAAATGATGTGCAGAAATAAAGTGTGTCTTCTGCTCCGTTGTACGAAAATAAGATATTCTAAGTATTCCACTTGACGTCTTATCAAATTTACGCTACCGTCTCCGAATCTGCCCTCCGTGGCAGTCGGAGACTTTTTCGAACATCGTGTTCGGAAATAGCTTAATACTAATGGAATACTAAGAATATCTAATTCCCTTCCAAAGTCGCAGGCGCCACACTTTATTT
>CAZQRO010000048.1:0-16023 GCA_964595785.1 uncultured Eubacterium sp. | reverse complement strand
ACTAAATAAAATAAAAATTAAAAAAATACTTGACATCTTTTTGAGATGGTGTATAATACACAACATAAACGGCAAAGGCGTCTAGGGAAATCCCTTAGACGTCTTTTTTTGGTTTCGCGAACTAGCCATATATAGCGTTTTCATAACGCAAAACAAAGAATGTAATTTATTCTGAAAATTTATATGAAACAGAAAAAAGAAAAATGTGAATGGAGGTAGTGTTATGGAGTTTAGTGCTGTTAACACAATATGGGTGCTTCTTGGCGCCGCTTTAGTATTCTTTATGCAAGCTGGTTTCGCGATGGTAGAAACCGGTTTCACCAGAGCAAAAAATGCAGGTAATATTATAATGAAGAACTTAATGGACTTCTGTATAGGTACTCCGGTATTCTGGTTAGTAGGTTTTGGATTAATGTTTGGTGATGGAAATGGTTTTATTGGTTCGATTAAAGGTATTGCTTCCGCATCTAATTACGGAACAGGAATGTTGCCTGATGGTGTTCCATTCTTCGCATTCCTGATTTTCCAGACAGTGTTCTGCGCAACAGCAGCAACAATTGTTTCAGGAGCAATGGCAGAGAGAACAAAATTTATTTCTTATTGTTTATATAGTTTTGTAATCAGTTTAGTTGTATATCCAATTGAAGCTCACTGGATATGGGGCGGCGGCTGGTTAGCTGAAATGGGATTTCATGATTTTGCCGGTTCAACGGCAGTACATATGTGTGGTGGTGCAGCAGCCTTAGTTGGTGCATGGATATTAGGGCCACGTATTGGTAAATATGGTAAGGACGGAAAGCCTAAGGCTATTCCGGGACATAGTTTAACACTTGGTGCGCTGGGTGTATTCATTCTCTGGTTCTGCTGGTTTGGTTTCAATGGTGCATCTACAGTTTCAATGACAGGTGATTCCATTGTAACAGCAGGTAAGATTTTTGTAACGACTAACCTTGCAGCAGCAGTTGCAACATGTACAGTAATGATTATTACATGGATAAGATATAAGAAACCTGATGTGTCTATGACACTTAATGGTTCTCTTGCGGGTCTTGTAGCCATTACGGCAGGCTGTGATACAGTATCACCGGCAAGTGCAGCAATTATTGGTATTATAGCCGGTTTCGTAGTAGTATTTGGTCTTGATATTACAGAACATAATCTTGAATCTTCATATGCAGACTTTATGCCGGCATCTATTCCTTCAGTATTAGGTTCAACTTCAGCATCTAAGAAAGAGGATACTAAAGAAACTAAGATTTCCGTATCAGAGGCAGTTCCGGTACAGTTAGTATCAGATGATAAGCATATGGCAAGTGATGTTAAACTTTCTAAGGTAGATATTATCTGTAAACAGAGTAAATTTGAAGATTTGAAAGATGCCTTAAATTCCATTGGAGTAATGGGTATCACAGTTACACAGGTACTTGGCTGCGGAGCACAGAAAGGTAATACAAAGTATTATCGTGGTGTTGAGGTAGATATGGTACTTCTTCCAAAAGTCAAAGTAGAAGTAGTAGTAAGTAAGGTCCCTGTAATGAATGTTGTTAATGCAGCTAAGAAGGCACTTTACACAGGCAACATCGGTGATGGAAAGATATTTATATATGATGTAGAAAATGTAGTAAAAGTAAGAACAGGCGAACAGGGCTTCGATGCACTTCAGGGAGACAATGACTTAATGGCTTAATCGCTAAACTGACTTAATTACATTTTTAACATAAAAACACAAAACACAAATTACACGAAAAACACAAAACAAAAGGGAGTGCCGCTCCATAACGTAATTTTTGCGAATTAGTTATTTTGCGACACTCCTTTTTGCATATGAATTTATAGATGCCGTAGGCAAATAGTATCAAAAATCTATATTTGCCCCTGGCATCATATGTTTTTATTCAATCAGATATTTCTTTATTCGGAGTTCATCTTTAATCATTTCAATAATGTCACTGTTTTCGGCTGTAATGGTATGGTAATGATAATTAGAGGTGATATTTTTAAGAGGAGTTGATTTACCGCTTCTTATTCCACTCATGAATTCACTGACATTTCGTCTGGAACGAATGTTTAGGTCAGCACTAATTTTTCCATATACCTTATGATTGACAAATACGTCTAATACAGTTCCACCTAAATCAACAATAGTATTTAACTCATCTTCTGTCTGTTCATCAGTATGATTAACCTTAATGACGGCAGTTGTACCGGAAGGCAAATTAATAAGATATCCTCTGTTTGTAGAGATAATATCGTGGCCGGAAGCACGAAGAAGAGCAATATCAGAGACAATAATCTGCCTGCTGACCTCTAAGGATTTTGATAATTTTCCGCCTGAAACAGCTAATTTACTGCTGCATATCATATTTAAAATGGAGTTTCTTCTTTCTTCACCAGTCATTCTTTTACACTACCTCCTAATGAAAATTGGTAACTATTCAGAACTCCATTTGCAAAATCGCCTTTACAAGGCTTTCCTTTTGCTCATGTAGTTACTTCGCTATATAAAAATGAGGTTCTGTGTTCAAGCGAGCTTGCACAGAACTCATTTTTGCGTAGCTCTGAATAGTTACGAAAATTGCAATATTGTTAAATGGTATGTAGATTTTTAAGAGAAACATCGAGTATTGGTGCAGAATGCGTAAGTGCACCGCATGATATATAGTCTACGCCTATATCAGATAAAGCATTTATTTTCTCGGCAGTGACATTACCTGAACACTCTGTTTTGGCACAGCCATTTATAATTCTGACAGCCTCTTTCATATCATCATGAGACATATTATCAAGCATAATAATATCAGCACCGGCATCAATGGCTTCTCTTACCATATCGAGATTTTCTACTTCAACTTCTATTTTACGGACGAATGAAGCATATTCTTTTGCCATAGCAACCGCTTTAGTAATGCTGCCGGCTGCACCGATATGATTATCTTTAAGTAATATTCCGTCAGAGAGATTATATCTGTGATTAGAACCACCACCGGTTTTAACTGCATATTTTTCAAAAACACGCATATTAGGAGTGGTTTTGCGTGTATCAAGTAATGTAATTCCTGTACCTTCTAATAATTTGACAATTCTGTTGGTGTATGTGGCAATGCCGCTCATTCTCTGAAGGTAATTAAGTGCAGTACGTTCCCCGGAGAGAAGTACACGGATATCACCTGTAACTTTTGCAAGCATATCACCGTTTTTTACAATCTCACCATCATTGAAAAACAAATCTATTTTAGTATTAATATCTAATAATTCAAATACTCTCTTGAAAACATTTAATCCTGCAATAATTCCATCCTGTTTGCAGATTAAATCAACAGTTCCTAATTGATAAGCAGGCATAACCGCATTAGTGGTAATATCCTCACTTGTAATATCTTCTCTAAGAGCCATCATAATAAGTTCATCTGCATTAGCTTTCATTGTAATATTATTCATTTAATTTTAATCCTCTCTCTCTAATCAATTGTTCCATTGGACATATTATCATTTGTCATATGTATGGCAGCACGCTTGGCGAATATCATACTTTCAAGAAGGGAATTGCTCGCAAGTCTGTTTTTGCCATGAACACCATTGCAGGCTGTTTCACCCACTGCATATAGGTTATTCATAGAAGTGTGGCTGTCTGTATTTACTTTAATTCCGCCCATAAAGTAGTGCTGTGCCGGAACAACAGGTATACATTCTTTAGTCACATCGAAACCGTTTTCTAAGCAGTGTTCATATATATGAGGAAAATGCTTGAGAATAGTTTCTTTTGGAATAGGAGCCATAGACAGCATGACATAATTTGTACCATCTTTTTTCATCTGTTCATGAATTTTTTTAGTTAAGATATCTCTTGGAAGTAATTCATCTACAAAACGTCTGCCGTTTTTATCAAGCAATACTGCACCCTCTCCACGAACAGATTCAGATATGAGAAAACGGCGTCCGGACTTGTCAGAATAAAGTGTGGTTGGATGTATCTGAACATAATCTAGATGCTCTACTTCTATGTTGTATTTTTTGGCAAGTTCAATTGAATCCCCTGTCAAATGTGGAAAATTAGTAGAGTGTTTGTATAATCCGCCTATTCCTCCGGAAGCAAGAATAGTATCTTTTGCATATATATCTAATTCTCCATTATTTTTTGTTGTGGCATGGATGCCAAGACATTTATTGCCAACGGTAATTAAGTCAGTCATGGTAACATATTCCATCATCTTAATATTGGATTTTGACATTGCAGCTTTAAGCAGTCTGCTAGTAATCTCTTTTCCGGTAATATCCTCATGAAACAGGATTCGGGGTTTGGAATGCCCTCCTTCTTTAGTATACACTAATTCACCGGAGTTTGTCTGAAAATCCACACCATACGAGATGAGGTCATTGATAAGTTCTCTTGATGAACGAATCATAATATCCACACTTTTAGGATTATTTTCATAGTGACCGGCTTTCATGGTATCCTCATAATAACTGTCATAGTCATCTGCATCAGTAAGGACGCATATGCCCCCCTGTGCTAAAAATGAATCACTATGATCAAATGAATCTTTAGATATCATAAGAATATCAGCATCAGAAGGTAGATTTAAGGCACAGTAAAGACCTGATACACCACAGCCTGCAATTATGTAATCTACATCTGTTCTTTTTGAGTTATTCATTGTCGAGTATATCCTTTCTTAAATTAATTGTAACCGGCATTGCTTATGCTATTTTGATAAATCCAACATTTTTTTAAGAGGTCTGTTAGCTATTTCACTGAATTTCTCTTCGAGAATTACCTGATTATTTTTATTCTTCAAAACGTCAATTACTTTTTCTAAAGTGATGAGTTTCATGTCCGGGCAGACCTGATTATTACTTGCCGGATAGAAATGCTTGCCGGGATTATCTGCTATTAACTTGTGGAATACTCCTATCTCTGTAGCAATGATAAAAGAATCATTTTTACTGTCAGAGGCAAATTTAATTATTTCGGAAGTACTGCCTATGTAATCTGAATGTTTAAGAATTTCTTCTGTACATTCGGGATGGGCAAGTACAAGAGCGTCAGGATATTTTGACTTAGTCTTATTCAGTTCATCTAAACTAATATTTTTATGAATAGGGCAGAAACCATCATTGAAAATAAAGTTTTTGTCGGGAAGCTCTTTGGAAATGTAACGGCCCAGATTTTCATCAGGTATAAAAAATATATTTTTATTAGGAAGATTCTCAACAACTTTTTTGGCATTTGCTGAAGTAACACATACATCGGACAGCGATTTTAATTCAGCGGTAGAATTAATATAACATACTACAGCCACATCATCATATTTTTCACGGACAGCTTTAATCTTATCGGCATCACACATATGTGCCATCGGACAGTCAGCAGTAATGTCAGGCATTAAAACCATTTTATCCCTGTTAAGCAGTTTGGCACTTTCGCCCATAAATTCCACACCGCAGAATACGATAATATCTGCATCGGTAGTAGTAGCAATTTTACTTAAATAAAAGGAATCACCGATGTAATCGGCAATATCCTGAATATCATCGGGAACATAATAATGTGCCAAAATAACAGCGTTATTTTCTTCTTTTAATTTTTTAATTGTATTTTTCACAATATTCCTCCATAATTTAGCATCTTTCTATAGGACTTTTATATTAAAATACATTTAGTCAAAAGTTAACCTATAATAACATAGAATTTTACAACTGACAAGACATATGTAAAACAAATTGTAAAGAAAACAATCTTGTAAAAATTGATAAAATCCGCTAAAAATAACATTTTTGTCCCCTTTATCATCAGAATTTTAATATTTTAGTCAAATATTCACCTGTAAATTAAAATAATATATGCATTTTAACTAATAAATTTATTGACTTATGCAGATAAATTTATTACTATATGAATGTATATGTGTTCGTGACGCACTATAATTTGTATTTAAATATCCATTGGACAAATGATTATTCTGAAAAATTAGAAAGGCATGGTGAAATCCGTGACTAAAGAGGGATTGGAATATATATCTAATTTTATATGCAATATGTTATGTGATGCAAGTATTGTGAGAATTCTTAAGCAGAGTTATGCCTTGAGTGCTACTGAAGAGGATTTTAACGAACTGAGTCTTCCGGATAATATAAGAAGTTTCTATTGTGATTATTCTGGACGAAGAATGATTAAGGCATATGAACCTTTTTTAGATATAATAAGAGATAGAATTTTTGAGGAAAATCTGGATATAGATAATGTATTTACAGAAGCAGGCGTATATAGTCTCAATAGAAGTATTTTTAAAAGTTATATTACTACCGGTACAGCCAAGAGAGCAGAGAATCCTATACTTGCGGAGAGGGAATATGACCACCAGAAGTTCTTAGAAGGTATGGTTAATATGCTTTTGTATCTGGCAGAGAAGAAACCGATTTTTGTAATGCTGAATGAATCTAATCAGATGTGTGATTCAACTTTATATGTGTTAGAAGAATTGGTAAAAAGAAATAGTAAATCCCTTAATATTCTTATGATTTCAAATGAAATGGGAAGCATTAAGGGATATGTGAGCAATACATATAACGGGTTTATTAAAAAATGTGATATGAAAGGAATCGTTTCCGATTGGTCATTTCAGGATTATTATGAAGAAATGGAAGTTGAGAATGCATTTGTGTTTGAGAATACACGAGAGGAATTATCACAAATATGTACAATGTTTTATGCATATTCTTATGAACAGGCAAACTACTATCTCGGAATGATTTATCAGAAGGTAGAATTAGATAAAGTAGATGTTTCTGTGGATTTTAGAATCAAAATGCTTACATTATATATAATGGTAAGTATTTTTAAGGAAAATTATTCGTATGCATTGATTTTATGCGAGAGACTGAATCGCATTAAGGTATTTGAACAGGAGAAGCATAAGCAGTATCTGTATTACTATTTTAAAACAATGGCAAATATGTACATAGGTAATGAAGAAGATGCTAAGAAGAATGCAGCAATATGTATGAAAAAGGCTGATGAAATCGGAGACGAGTATGAAAGATTTCAGAGTAAACTGATAATGAATATGGCTGAATTGGCAGGCTGGAAGGATATATGGATTTGCGATAAGCCGGTAGTGGTATCTGATGAACTTATCAGTATGTGTTACAAATATAATTATCTTAATCATCTGGCACATATTTATGTATATTGTTTTGACAATGATTATAAATTATACACAGTAGTAGAGGGTGTTGAAGAAAGAACACCTAATGTAACAAAGGGAATATGGCTTGCTAATAAATTAGGAAATGAAAAGTTTTTAGTAGAGGCATATCGTAAGAATATTATGGTTGCATCATGCAATGGACTTTTTCAGACAGCCGGATATTTTTATAATAAATCTATAGAGATAGTTAAGAAAAATAATAATAAATTTGAAGAGGCAAATATCTATAACGGTCTCGGATATAACTGCTGTACGACGGATAAATACAGCGAAGCTAACAGATATTACAACAGGGCATTAAGGATATTTTATGAGAAGAAAAACAGTGATTATATAATGGAAACGTTATATAACATGGGAACGAATGCTATTTTAGCAGGAGATTATACTCATGCTACAGAATATCTTATGACTGTTAATAACATTCTTAAGATGCTTAAGAAAAACAGTTTGAGGGTATGTAATATTTCTAAAATATTTGGATTAATAGCTTTATCTTCATATAAACAGGGGAATTATTATACGGCACAGATATACACTAATAAGTCAGAAAATTTCCTTAGGTATATTCTAGATTACAGTGAGGATGAATTCTATAATTATTTATGGGATGATGATATGTTTCTATTTTTCTATGTATCAGCATTGATAGCCGGAAGAAATGGTAAGTATGATGTCGCCTTGAGTGATTATGACAAGGCAGAAGTGTATATGAGACGTGGTATAGGAAGTCAATTTTTTAATTATGTGAATTTTGCAGTAGATAAATCAAAATTGCTTGCTAAACTGGGAAGATTAGAGGAAAGTAAGCAGCTTCTTAACGAGGCAAGGCTTTATTTTAATAATAAAGGAAATTTCCTTCGTGTAAAAATGTTTGATGATCTTATCTGCACTGGTAAATGGGAATATCCGTCAATGAATATAGCGCTTACAGAGATAAGCATAGACGATATTATGAATTTTATCAGGACGGAAAGCATTGAACATGAGGCAAAGGAGAGGCGCCAGCATATTAGGTTCTTTGGTACGTTTCAGGAACTTGTGAATCATTCGTACACATCGGTTGAAAATGAAATAGATACATTAATTACTAATTTTAAGAATAACTTTAATCTGGATAATATGTTATATGTAAGTTACGAAAATGAATATCCGGAGATAAAATATAATGATTTGGAATATACCATTTCTGACAGTGAGATGGACGTTCTGGTAGAATATTTTAAAAATAATGCAGTCGGCTTTGCACTTTCGAAATTCAGTAATAATTATCATATTTTCGGGAAGATTATGAAGATATTTGATAAGAGCAAAGTATTCTCTATAATCGGAGCCCCGGTCTATAAATTTGAAAAACTACACAGTTTCTTTATTACATTTGTTAAGATACCGGAAAGCTGGAATTCTGTGATTAACAGAGAAGTATTAGATGAAGATGATATGGAAATGTACCTGCTGGTATTCAGGCAGATACTTGATGCAATTGAAAAGTATAAGCTTAACGAAAGACTTATCAGGCAGGCTGTAACAGATGAATTAACAGGACTGCTTAACAGAAAAGGTTATTATGAAATAATTGAAAATACTTTAAAGAAGACAAGAGAGAATAAGGAAAAACTCAATTGTACATTTATGTATTTAGACCTTGACCATTTTAAATATTATAATGATACATTCGGACATCATGTTGGAGATGCAATACTTAAAAGATTTGCGGATATATTTACCATGGCTTGTGGTGATAACGGCTATGTTGTACGTTTTGGCGGAGATGAGTTTGTGATGCTGATTAATACCATAGACGAATCCGTTATAAATGATATATCAAATAGAATATATGAACTTATTGAAGAAGAAGACGGGTTTGTAAGTCTGGTTGAAAAATATTTCAGAAAAGGTGAAGTGGTGATTCCTACAGATTTCAGGGCAACATGTTCAATTGGTGTGGATATAGGTGCAGGTATGACCGGTATGGAAGAAATTTCAGAAATGCAGAAACATGCAGATGCTGCGCTTTATTATGTGAAGAAAAACGGCAGGGGTCATATGATGCAGTATAGTGATAAAATATCGTAAGTATACATATTTGCTTCTGTAGCCGTATTTATTTATTTTCTTAATATCTGAGCCATTATAATAAATAGTACCGTCTGTAGGTGAGGCGAGACCGGATAAAATGGATAACAGAGTGGTTTCGCCTGCACCGGATTTTCCTACTATTGAATAGATATGTCCGGGGTCAAATTCATAAGAAATATCTTTTAAAACATTTTTCTTTGTGTCATAAGAATAACATATATTTTCTAGTTTAAGTAATGCTGACATTTTTCTACATCCTTTCTTATTTAATCACGGTTTGCAAGAATCTTAAGAGGGTCATATCTGGTAATGAATATTACAGATGCAGCGCTTGCCACAAGAGTAAGACAGATACCGATTCCAAGTAATTGTAATAAAACTGTTATATTGGTTGCTGATGATACTTTTGATACATAATCAGTTGTAGCTGCACCTATGTTATTAGTGAATCCGCCTTTTTTATCAGAAGGGGCAGAAGGCGCATTGTTATCTGACATGCCGCCGCGTCCGAAAGACTGAGCCTGTTCATTTGTGGAAGATTCCTGTGCTTCTACCTGTGCTTTAAGTAAAGAATTAGTTACGGGAACAGAAGCTGCGGCACCAATCATACCTTCAAGTAAAACGGATATAAATGTAATTACCAGCGTTTCGAATATAAACTGAAGAGATACTTTGAACTTCTTCATACCGATAGCTGTAAGAACACCAACCTCGTATTTTCTTTCCCTTACATTAAATATATTCAATACTATAAGAACTACTGCGCCGATACCTAAGACTACAATAAGGAAATATGCTGCCATGTCACTTAAATTCTCTAATGGAACAAGACTTGCTTCATAAGAAGTGATATCATTAGAACTTACGGTATAATCTGTTGAAAGACCGGCATCGTATACATCTTCGGAAAATTTATTATAATCATCAACTGATGCAAATACATATGTACCGGAATTCTGTTCAGGCAAAGCTGTGGTAGTTTCAATACCTGTGGTTTCGTCAGTAGATGTTGTGGCATTTTCAGATGAAGCAGTTGTAATGGATTTGATAGCGTTATAACTTAAATAAATCTGGTTAGCCGGGTCATTAGAAGATGAGAAACCACCCATCATATTACTTTCTGTAACAGTCGACTGAGAGTTATTGTATATTCCCACAACTGTCAATTCATATGTTTCCTCTTCCTTATTAGGATTAACTACATTAATGGTATCGCCAACGGAAATACTGTTATATGCAGCTAATTCATCAGAAATAACACAATTGTAATCACTTGTACCTTCTTCAAACATTTTACCGTCTGTTACATTAGAAGTTCCATTTAAAAAATCAGTCATGGCATCATCTGAACTATATCCGACTACAGTAAAATCGCCCTGTGTTCCCATGGAGCCTTTTTCAAATCCTCCGTGTCCACCTTCGTTTTCATTATTCATCTGAGGACCATTATTAGGAACGTCTGAAGGAATATCTGATGAAGAGTCGGATGAGGAACTGCTGTCGGAACTCGATGAAGCAGTTACAGCCTCTAAATTATCATCACCATTAAGGGAAACAGTTAATGTGTAATAGAAAGACTGAACTGAATCTAATTCAGCATAAGAGAGCATATCTTCGATGGAAAGAGATTCGATGTTCGTAAAATTCTGCTTAAAAGAATCTTTGTCAAAACTTCCACTTTCACTATTTTGGTCACGCATATCGCTCATCATTGAACTTCTGTCAATGGAAATGGTACCTGTAATAGTAAGACCATCTAATGTGTCACTTTTTGCATCTTCAGCCGCCTGTCTGATAGAAAGACCGATACATGCTGAAACAGAAATAACTAAGACAATAATACCAATAAGAATATTTCTACCCTTTGACCTTGTTATACTTCTTAAAGCATTTTTTAGTATGTACATTTTTTATTCTAGCCTCCATTTTATTTTTGTGGAATAACTGTCTGAAACTTATTTGTCCAAAGACTTTATTGATTTGAGACAGCGTATCCGCTGAATGAATTTAACATGATTAGAATAAAGGAGAACTATGATACTAGAATGATTGTAATGTGAAAAGTTAGTGAAAATTTATTGATTAAAGAGGTGTTAAAGGGTATACTGAATATTAAGTAAATATAAACTATTCAGAGCCGATTGTGAAGAAAGCCATGACTTTGAACAGTTACATAATATTGTGGCGAGGAGAAATTGGAATGACTGGAAACGAGGCAGTAAAGAAAGTAATTGACGAAGTAAAGAAAGTTATAGTGGGAAAAGATGAAGTTATATTTCAGGTAATGACAGCAATAATTGCCGATGGGCATATTTTAATAGATGATATACCGGGAGTGGGAAAGACATCTCTTGCACTGGCATTCTCTAAAGCCATGGCACTTAATTATAACAGGGTACAGTTCACACCAGATGTACTGCCATCAGACGTAACAGGATTTACAATGCTTAATAAGAAGACAAATGAATTTGAATTTAAAAAAGGTGCCATTATGTGTAACCTCTTTTTAGCAGATGAGATTAACAGAACATCATCAAAGACACAGTCCGCTTTATTAGAGGCAATGGAGGAAGGCAATGTAACGGTTGATTCTGTCACACGTAAACTGCCTGTTCCTTTTAATGTAATTGCAACACAGAATCCTGTAGGTTCCATAGGTACACATATGCTTCCTGAATCACAGTTAGACAGATTTATGTTCTGCGTGTCCATGGGATATCCTGAAGTTGCGGATGAAGTTAAGATGCTTAAGGAAAAGTTTGGAAAGAACCCTCTTGATGAAGTGACTCCGATTATTGATTCTAACGGACTTGAAGTGATTAAGAAAGAGGTTAAAAAGATATTTATTCATGATGAAATATACGAATATATTGCAAGGATTGCAGCGGCTTCACGTTCTATGGCAGAAATAGAGTTAGGCATAAGTCCGAGGGGAAGTGTCGCTGTATCTAAAGCAGCTCAGGCAAGTGCATATATTAATGGAAGAAATTATGTTATTCCGGAAGATGTTAATAAAGTGATTATGCCCTGTGTAAGGCATAGAATAATTCTAAATGCAAGAGTGAAATCCACAGGTATGAATATGGAAGAGATTATAAACAGGATGCTTAAGGAGGCAGTAAACAGATAATGCATATTAAGAGAAAAATGCGTGCAGTTAAAAATGTGATTTTGCTTTCTGCAATGTTTATAATATTACTTATAATAATGGTTATGTTTCAGGAATACAGCACGCAATTTCCATTAAAGATAACATTAACTGTAATGTTAACACAATATATTCTCTTTCGTGTATTAGTCAGAAGAATCAGATTGAATATTTTATTTGATAAGAAGTATATATCAAAAGATGAGCAGATAAAACTTTGTATAAAGACATATAAGAGAAGCATTTATCCATTTAAAAAGATAGATGTCACAATCAGATATAAAAGTAAGTATAAGACAGACGAAGTCCGGAAAGTTGTGAATATCGAATTAAGTGATAAAATGAACCAGAGAAAAGATATTATAATATCTGACCTTCCATGTGGATATACGGAATTTACAATAGAAAAAGCATATGTGTATGATGTGTTCGGATTTGGAAGTGTGGCATTAAAGGGTAAATGTGAGCCGGTAAATCTGATTGTTATTCCGTCGCCTAAACCAATTGATATAGATTTGCCTAAAGCAGCATATATATCAGGAGATGAATCAGAGATATTCCTTGAAGACAGTGGCAAAGACAGCAGTGAACTTTTTATGATAAGAGAGTTTCATGACGGAGATTCCATGAATAGAATTCATTGGAAATTAAGTTCTAAAACAGAAGAACTTATGATACGCGATTCGGTTTCAGCAATAGATACGAATATATATGTATTTTTCGATTTATGCAGAAGTGCCGAATTGGATGAGAAATTTGAAAAAGCTGTATCTACGGCATATGAACTTCGAAGTTTAGGCTATGCATTTTATCTGGTGTGGATGGATTCGTATACACATATTTTAAAAAGAAGTCTTGTGTCAGAATATGAACACATTGAACGTACAGTGGCAGATATTATGGGCTGCGAGTTATATGAGAAGGATGATGATGTAGTAAGAAGGCTGGACAGGTTTATGAATGAGAACCATGAAGTATATAACCTGTTTATTCTTTCATAATGCATTATTAAGAAAAAAGATAATGAGTATAAGAGAAAAAGTAACAGATTTTATTGGAAAATGGATAATGGTTATGCTTGGCACCATTGCCACGGTATGTGCATTTGTAAATATGTTTCGTGTTGTGGTAAATATACCTGTTATAGTTGTATTTACCATAGTTGTTTCATTTGCATTTATGATGATTACAAAGTTAAAGCATAGAAATCTCATAATGCTTGTAATTGGAATTGCAATGCTGATATTTATAATTGCTTGCCGTAATTTATTAAAGGCTGGTGTTTTCGATATTGCCAACAGAATTATTGATGCTTACAATAGCTATTCCGGCAGCGGACAGTCCGGAATATTTCAGGTGGATTATGCCAAAACACATCTTGTAAGTGGCGCAAAGGGACTTAATACATTATTCATATGTGTAATAATAGTTGAATATGTGTATATACTTATAACTGCCACTTGGTATAGATTTTTTGCGTTAATTCATATGATTATTTCGATGGGAATTATTTTTACAGGTCTGCTATTGGGTGTAGTACCGAATACATTTTGTGTGGTTATGCTGATAATATACTATCTTCTGTGTTTGGTGTTTCAGAGAAACAAGCATATCTATCTTAGAAGAATGTGCATTATATCGGGATTTGCAGGAGTGGTTGCAGTTATAATACTTTTATTAAGTCCCCCTTACGATTATAAGGAGAACAGGTATGACAAACTCAGGGATACTATTGATGAAATGGCACAGAAGTTTCATTTAGACAGTTTGTCTAAAGAAAAAGAAGACGGAAAAAGCAGTGTGGCAGTTGGAGGTATCAATGGCGGAGAGTTAGGCAGAGTAGACGAAATAAAAAATATTGGTAAGACAATGCTGTATGTTGACATGCCTGCAACAGAGAATAACATTTACCTAAAAGGTTTTGTGGGTAATGAATATAGCGGTAACAGATGGAGAGAAATGAGTGACAGGCATGCCTCTATTATGAATACCTATAAGAAAAATACGGTAAGAAGAGTTAATTCTCTCATAACAGACTTCAACTATATACAGAATGTATATAGTGAAAAAGAAACACAGTATATAATGGTTATGTATGAGGATGCTAGTAAAAAGTATATGTATTTTCCATATTATAGCAATTTATATATGGAAGATAATTATTATGAATTAAGACCGAAGGAAGTTGAAGATAAGAGTATTTCATATGGATGTTATGATGTTTCTATTGATGAGGCTCTTAATATGATTAAATCGGGTGAAGAGTCTTTAGAAGAGAGTGCAGTCATGTTTGAAATAAGTCATGATATATCTGAAGAGGTATATGAATTGCTTAATAGAGAATTTGCAGATGCACCAATGTATGATGGGACTAAGGAAAGTATAGTGGAATGCATAAGTTATGTTAGAAATTATTTGGATAAAAATACAAGTTATACATTAAGTCCCGGAACTTTAGATGCAGGAAAAGATTATGTGGTAGATTTTCTTACCGTTAAAAAGAAAGGCTATTGTACTGCATATGCGTCGTCGGCAGTTATGATGTTCAGGTATATGGGAATTCCGGCAAGATATGTAGAGGGTTATGTTGTTACTCCGGAAGATCAGGCAAATGGTAATGCAGAAGATAATGGAGATATCAGTGTGAAAGTAACAGACAGATCTGCTCATGCATGGCCGGAGATATATGTACAGGGGCTTGGATTTGTGCCTGTAGAAGTAACACCGGGATATAATTCTAATAATGATGTAATCGAGGCCGGTAATAATACGAATGATGAATCAAAGAAAAATAATGAAACATCAGATACGGATGAACCTGAAGAGACCACAGATACTGATGAAAGTACTTCAAAGATTGAAAATAGCACTGATAAACAGAATTCAGATAATAATGGAAGAATAGAGACTGATAAGAAGAAAGACAGAACAAATGACAAACATATATTTATGGTTTTTGGAATGATTCTTGCAGTATCAGTTACAATATTTGTATCGGTAAGATTATATAGAATCCATCAAAATAAGAAGTCAATCAGAGCATTGAATTATATAACTTCCGATATAAGACATAATATTGCAGTACTTTCTCTAATATTCAAAAAATCAATGGAAAGAGCAGGAATTGATTATTCTAAGAATCGAAGCTGTAAAGCGATAGTTAGTGACATTAATGAATATATAAATACTTTAGCAACATTACAGACAGAGAATAGGAAATTTATAATTCCTGATAAAAATATTACGGAACAGATAATAGATATTTTATTCAAAGCAAAATATTCTGATGAAAATGTCCAATTTTCTAAAGAAGAATATGACAAACTTCGTCAGTATGTCGAAGAATTCAAAAATAGTTTGCAATACTTTAAAAATAAGGTATAATAAAATAAATGTAACTGTTCAGAATAGTTACAAATAAATGTACAATTTAAATTTACGGAGGTAATTAAATATGTTAGTTTCAGCAAAAGAGATGCTTGAAAAAGCAAAAGCAGGACACTATGCTGTAGGTCAGTTCAATATTAACAATCTTGAATGGACAAAAGCAGTTTTATTAACAGCACAGGAGTTAAACTCACCGGTTAT
>CAZQRO010000047.1:0-16159 GCA_964595785.1 uncultured Eubacterium sp. | reverse complement strand
TTCTAAATGACGTTGAAAAGAAAGCACTTGTCAGCTTAGATGGTAAGGTGGATTTCAAACTTACAGATAAAATTAGAAATGGTAAATTATATGTAGATCAGGGTATTATTGCTGGCTGTGCAGGTGGTGGTTTTGAAAACATTTGTGATGCAGCAGATATCTTGAAAGGCAAGAGTATAGGTTCAGATGAATTTACATTAAGTGTTTATCCAGCAAGTACTCCAATTTATATGGAATTAGCAAAGAATGGTATGCTTTCAGATTTGATTTCTACAGGAGCAATTGTTAAAACTGCATTTTGCGGACCATGTTTTGGTGCTGGAGATACTCCATCTAATAATGCATTTAGTATCAGACATTCTACAAGAAACTTCCCTAACAGAGAAGGTTCTAAACTCCAGAATGGTCAGATTTCTTCAGTTGCACTTATGGACGCACGTTCAATTGCGGCAACGGCGGCTAACAAGGGATACCTTACAGCAGCTACAGATGTCGATGTAGATTTTACAAATCCAAAGTATTTCTTTGACAAGACTATATATGAGAACAGAGTATTTGACAGTAAGGGCGTGGCAGACCCTTCCGTAGAGATTAAATTCGGACCAAACATTAAAGACTGGCCTAAAATGGTAGCATTGACAGATAATGTTTTATTGAAAGTGGTTTCGGAAATACATGACCCTGTTACTACGACAGACGAACTTATCCCATCGGGAGAAACATCGTCATACCGCTCTAATCCGCTTGGACTTGCTGAATTCACTCTTTCAAGAAAAGACCCTGCATATGTGGGAAGAGCAAAAGAAGTTAAAGCAGCAGAAGAAGCAAGAGAAGCAGGAAAATGTCCTTGCGAAACATTAGAAGAATTAACTCCTGTAATGAATACGATTAAAGCAGCATATACTAATATATCCAGAGAAAATATTGGAATAGGAAGTGTGATTTACGCAGTTAAGCCTGGTGACGGTTCGGCTAGAGAACAGGCTGCATCATGCCAGAAGGTACTTGGCGGATGGGCAAATATTGCGAAAGAGTATGCTACTAAGAGGTATCGTTCTAACCTTATTAACTGGGGGATGCTTCCATTTATTTTTGAAGAGGACAAGCTTCCATTTGCAAATGGAGACTATATATTTGTTCCTGAGATTGCAAAGGCTGTTGCAGAGAAAACTGATGTAATCAAGGCTTATGTGGTTAAAGAGGACGAAATGAAGGAATTTAATCTGAAACTGGGAGAATTAACAGATGATGAAAGAGAAATCATATTAAAAGGTTGTCTGATTAATTATAACAGAGTAGGATAATACACAATTAAGCGAGGTGTAGCGTATGAACGTTATTACAGAAACGGACAGATATTTGTTTGGTAATGGATCTCATTATGAGATTTATGAGAAATTGGGTGCACACGTAATGGAGATTGATGGAGTAAAAGGCACATATTTTGCTGTATGGGCTCCGAATGCAACGGCTGTTAGTGTGGTTGGTGACTTCAATGAATGGAATGGCTATATTCACGTCATGGAGAAACTTGGTACATCGGGAATATGGGAAAAATTTGTTCCTGATGTATGCGAAGGCCAGATTTATAAATACGCTGTTACAGGCAGAGATGGTTCTACACATTATAAGGCAGATCCGTATGCCAACTCATCAGAGATTCGTCCGGGAAATGCTTCTAAAGTAACAGACATTCAAGGGTACGAATGGGATGATGAAGCATGGATAATGGAAAAAGACAGGAATGCAGACAAGGTAATTGATTCTCCAATGTCGATATACGAAGTGCATATAGGTTCATGGAAGAAAGATTATGTGAATAGCAGTGATGGATTCTGCAATTACAGACAGATTGCACATGAACTCGGAAGTTATGTTAAAGAGATGGGTTATACACATGTGGAATTAATGGGAATATCAGAACATCCTTTAGATGCTTCATGGGGATATCAGGTGACAGGATATTATGCACCGACATCGAGATATGGTGAACCAAAGGACTTTATGTATATGGTGGATTATCTTCATCAGTTGGGAATAGGAGTGATTCTTGACTGGGTTCCGGCACATTTTCCTAAGGACGAACACGGACTTGCCATGTTTGACGGCTCACCTTTATATGAATATGCAGATCCGAGAAAAGGTGAACAGAGAGATTGGGGTACTAAGATATTTGATTATGGCAAAAATGAAGTATTTAATTTCCTGATAGCTAATGCTTTATATTGGGTCGAAAAATATCATATTGATGCACTTCGTGTAGATGCAGTGGCATCAATGCTCTATCTGGATTATGGCAGAAAAGATGGCGAATGGGTGCCCAATAAATATGGTGGAAATGGCAATTTAGAGGCAATGGAATTCTTTAAGCATCTCAATAGTATAATGTCAAGAAGAGACTCGGGTGCATTTCTGATTGCAGAAGAGTCAACAGCATGGCCTAATGTTACGAAGGAACCGGAAGAAGGCGGATTAGGTTTTACGTTTAAATGGAATATGGGCTGGATGCATGATTTTATCGACTATGTTGAGTTAGATCCGTATTTCAAAAAATTCAACCATAACAAGATGACATTTAACATGACATATGCATTTAGTGAAAACTTTATTCTGGTGTTATCACATGATGAAGTAGTACATCTTAAAGGCTCGATGTTTAATAAGATGCCGGGTGAATTAGAGACAAAAGCAGCTAATTTAAAGACCGCATATACATTTATGATTGGACAGCCGGGTAAAAAGTTATTATTTATGGGACAGGAATTTGGTCAGCGCGAGGAATGGTCGGAAGAGAGAAGTCTTGACTGGTATCTGTTAGAGGAGCCTTTACATGCAGATATTAAGGAATATGTTAAAAAACTGCTTCACGTATATAAGGATAATCCTGAAATGTATGCATACGAATCAACAGAATATAACTGTTACAGATGGATTAATCCTGATGATGGAGAAAATAGTGTATTCAGTTTTATCAGAAAAGCACCGAATACATATAATGACAGTCTTGTATTTGTATGTAACTTTACACCTATTGAAAGACCAAGTTATGTAATAGGTGTGCCAAATCCCGGAGAATACAAGGTAGTATTAAGCTCGGAAGATGCATACGAAAAGAGTCAGCTGACATATATAGCAGAGCCTGTTAGCGAAGACGAAAAACAGGATGGATTTGATTATAAGCTTACAGTTGACCTTAAAGGTTTTGAATCCATAATTTTAAGGACGCCTAAGACAGTCAGAAAACCGGTAAGAAGAACTACCAGAAAGAAAACAAAATAGATAACTAAGTATTTTTAATCACGATGCCGATATTTACTCTATAAACATAATTTGTACTATTTGACCTATAAACGATATTTTGTGAAAGTAAATTTATCTAAGAGAAATGAGGTAGGCAGTCGTGAATATAGATGGAACTTTAGTTTCGGAATTATTTGACAATAATAAAGTGAATACTAAAAATGCTTCGGTACGGGTGAATTCTGTAGAATTCACCAACAGTACCGAGGCTTTTTTTGGTAAAGAAAGTGTTATTAAAAGTGCTGATAATACAGGTGATGCATATGACAGAATAGTACCAAAAGTTAACACGGATAACACCGGAGAAATGGCAATAACACCCGAATCTATTAACAAGATTGCAGATGTTGTAACACCGGAGAATTATTCTAAATATGAGGAGCTTGGAATTGAACCTGACAAAGATGACCCTTCAAGTATACTTACGGTATCGGAGAGAATAGAAATAGAACTTGCAACCCATTGTGAGAATTATAAGCCTATAGGTGACATTAATATGGCAGATTTAGAGGAAGTGTATGGTGACCGGGCAGGAGAAATAAAAGAAACACTGGATAAATTAAGTAGTTTAGAACCAATATCTAAGGAAGCATCAGAATATTTACTCACTAATGACATGAATTTATCCATTGATAATGTATACAAGGCAGAGTACAGTACAAGTGGTGCTAAGAGTGAAAAATATCAGGAGTTAACTGATGAAGAATGGCAGGAACTGAAACCGCAGATAGAGAAAATGCTTGACGAAAGCGGTCTTAAAATCAACGATAAAAACGTGGATAATGCAAAGTGGCTTGTTGAAGAAAAAATTCCAGTTACTTCGGAGAATCTGTATAAATTAAATCAGATAGATAAAATTAATAGTAATATGCAGACAGAAATCAGTAATGGTGAATGGTTGACTAACATTGTGTCTGATATGTCATTTGGACTTGCTGCCGGAAGTACATCGGCAGATTACTATTCTACAATTTCAGCAGATTCAGCGGAAGCCGTGGAGATAATTAACAATGGTACACCAGAGCAGATAACCACACTAGTGACCGATGGCAAAGAAGTGACTCTTCTCAATATGAAACGTGCAGAGGAGGATACTGCATACACGGCTAATCAGGAGAGAAAAGAAGAGAACAATAAAGAAATAACAGATGATATTAAGAAGAAAATAATAACCGGGCGAAAGAACTTAGAAGAACTCAGACTAAAAATGACGGTAGAGGCAAGTGCCACAATGATTAAGAATGGAATTAATATAGAGATAACTTCTTTATCAGAACTGGTGGAAGAATTAAAGGGATTAGAAAATAAATATGTTGAAAGCGTATTTAACGCAACGGGAAATGTGGCAGCGGATGAAGAAATTTCAGCTTTTAGTAAAACCACAGATTATATGGAGAAGTTTGCAGATACACCGTCTTATGTATTAGGAAATGTTTTGAATAATGATATAGAATTTAAAGTAGAAGATATGACCATGGAAGGTGTGGTTAAGGAAAGTATCTTTAAATCCGCAGAAATGGCATATGATACATTGGGAACAAAGCCTGACAGAGAGTTAGGGGATTCTCTTAAGAAAGCATTTTCAGGGATAGATGATATGCTTGAGAATATGGAATTAGAAGATACGGTGGAAAATGAGAGAGCGGTACGAATACTTGCTTACAATGAATTAGAGATTACTAAAGAAAATGTGTCTGCAATTAATGAAATGGATACACAGGTAACAAGGCTTATCGAGAATCTTACACCAAGAACTACAGCATATCTGATTGCGAACGGAATAAATCCTCTTAAGACAAATATTAATGAATTAAATGATGAATTGGACAAAATTAATGAAGAGATAGGAACAGATGAGGTAGAAAAATATAGTGAATTTCTCTGGAAACTTGATAAAAACAAGCAGATTTCGGAAGAAGACAGGGAAGCCTATGTAGGTATATACAGACTTATTAGAATGGTGGAAAAAGGTGACAGACGAGCAGTTGGTGCTGTGGCAAAACAAGGAAATGATCTTACAATGAAGAATCTTCTTACGGCGGCAAGAAGTATTAAAAATAGCGGAATGGAAGTTACGGTAGATGATGAATTAGGAACATCAGAGACTGTTAAATTATCAGACAGTAATATTGATAAACAGCTTGACCGGTTTGATTCGGACTCATTTGCAAAAAGGGCGGCAAGGCTTGTTAATACAGCAGTGGAAGCCGTTAATGATATGGAAAACGGCGAAGCAGATACAACAGAAGAATTAAATTATAATGAACTTAAGGTAAGTGAGATACAAAATCTTAAGGTGATAAGTGAAGAGACACTTCGAAGTATTTATGAGGATGGAACAGATACTAACACAAGAGATTTTCTTGGAGTATCATTTTATGTGCTTAATAAAGGTAAAACATTTTCTAAAATAAAGGATATATGTGAAGATGATGATGTAGACGAGGACATAGAGAAAATTGAAGGTATATTAGAAGGTGAGGGTAATACAGAGCAGTTAAAAGCCGGAATTAACAGATTGAGTGTCAATATTAAGGAAGCATTGCTTAATAAGTCGCAGATTAATGTAGAAGACCTTCGAATGATAAATAAGATGGCTAACTACGTTAAGCGGGCAGCAGAGCAAGATTCTTATTATGTTCCTACGGAAATTAGTGGCAAAATTACTACAATTAAGATAACAATGGAAACAGGTAGTGAAGAAAAGGGAAAAGTGACTATTCGTATTAATGGTAATATTAATGCAGATAATGAAACAGACAGTGAGATTAAAGCGGAATTCACTATTAATAATGAAGAGGTAAAAGGTCTTATAATGTCAAATAAAGCGGAATTAGAATTGTTGAAAGATTTAGATAAGATGTTAGAAGAAGAACTTAGGAAAAGAGGGCTGAAACTTAAATCGCTTAATATGACGGAAAGTTCTTATGTATCAGCAGAGAAAAAACAGGAAAATCAAGGTGACAGAATCACAGTGGATACACTTTTAAATGTTGCAAAAGTATATATTTCCTGTGTTAAGAATTGTGCAGTTTAGGCCGATAAGTATATTAGATGTGAATTTCAGCAGAAAAGACGGATGTAGAATTAAAGTCATAAAAATAGAAGATAAGTGAAAGGTAAAACTTTCAGAATGGAGGATTACAATGAGAATAGGAACCAATATGTCAGCCATTATTGCGAACAGATATTTATCGAAATCAGAGAACAGTCTTCAACAGTCATTAGAGAGACTGTCATCAGGATATAAGATTAATTCGTCAAAGGACGACAGTGCCGGAAAGGCTATTTCAGAAAAAATGAAAACACAGATTAAAAATCTCAACAGAGCAAGTATGAATGCTTCAGATGGTATTTCGGTTGTGCAGACAGCGGAGGGAGCTTTAAATGAGATTCATTCAATGTTACAGAGAATGAGTGAACTGGCGGTACAAGGAGCAAATGATTCATTTACCGATGAAGACAGAGCAAATATTAATAGTGAAATAGATGCATTAAAGCAAGAGATAGACAGAATTTCGCAGGATACAGAATTTAATAATACTAAATTATTAAATGGTGATGTACAGAGAAGAGCATATTCAACAGTTACAAATGCAAGCGGTGAGAAGAACCTTACAGATGCAGTCAGCACTACATATTTAACAAATTCTATTCCTGCCGGTGAGTATGGACTTACAATAAATGCAGATGGAACTGCGGATTTTATGCTGGATGAAAATGGTGACAGAGTTGGATTTAGTGACAGTGCAGTTATGACAACAACTAATAATAAGGTAAGGGTAACCGATAACGATGGTTTTGAGATGGAATTTACCATTGACAGAAAATCAGGTTTTACAGGAGATGTAAGTGTGGAATTGTGGGATTTAGGTACAATGCCGATTCAGTTGGGTGCAAATGCTAATCAGACAATAGATATAAATATTCCGGAAGTGTCCACATATTCACTTAACCTTGATCAGCTTAACTTTACAACATCTGAAGGTTGTGGTAAAGCTATTACAACAATTAATGATGCTGTGTCAAGAGTGTCGAAGATTCGTTCGGAATTAGGTGCATATCAGAACAGATTAGAGTATTCTGTTTCAAGTCTTGATTCTACACAGGAAAATATGAGTTCAGCATTGTCAAGAATAACAGATGTTGATATGGCAGAGGAAATGACAAACTATACACAGTATAGTGTTTTGCAGCAGGCTGGTGTATCTATGGTTGCACAGGCAAACCAGATGCCGGAAAAAGTATTGCAGTTATTGCAGTAGAAAGCAAAAAGTATATTAGAAATGTTGCAGTATGGTTATATCAGGAGGAAGGCAAATGACGAAAGAGCAGATAAATGAATTCTCATTGAGGATAAGCCAGTCAAATAAAACGCAGATAGTAGTAATAACTTATGAAATTATTATAAACTATCTTGACAGTGCGAGGATTTCAATTGATAATAGTAATGTTACCGATTTCGTGTTCAATGTTAAAAAGGCGCGGCAATTTATTAATCAGTTATCTTCAGCACTGGATTTCAAATATAAGATATCATTTGATTTAATGAATCTGTATATGTATGCAAATGAATGTCTTATTAAATCAGAAGTTAAATTAGAAGATGTGAATATATGTGTTGTGAAGAATATGATGATGAAACTTAAGTCAGCATTTGAAACTGTAAGTATGGAAGATAAAAGTGCTTCAGCAATGCAGGGAAAAGAAAAGGTCTATGCAGGTCTTACTTATGGTAAAGATGCTATTGGCACGGTGATGGTTTCAAAATAAACAGTTATGTTAAATGAAAAACAAAAGGCATAATAGGATGCGATTTTGGCGTAAACTGTTCCTATACGGAGGAAGATATGGAACCGCAATTTATTAATAATACAAATCTGACAATGGATATTTATAAACAGGGAATAACTTCAAGTTATAAAAAGAGTCATAAGTTTTTACGTGCAATGTCAACTGCTTATGCGATAATATTGCTGTTTATCGCATTTGCAGCTTTTTTGTACTTTAACTGGATAGTATGTGTGCCGTTTTTTGTATTGGGTCTGGCAATAGTATTCTGGAATATATGGGGATATAAATTAGGAACCGCAAGAAGTTTTATGAAATTTGCCAATCTTCACAGTTCACATTATCAGGTGGAAGTGGAGTACAGATTCTATGAAGACAGATTAGAACAGGAGACATCAAAGACAGAACTTGCTGTAATGTATGAGGATTTTGATGTTGTATATGATATGAAGGAATTAATGGTTATTATCTTTAATAAGAAAGTAATTATTATTGATAAGAGCAGTTTTGTTGACGTGGAATATGAAAATGTGATAGAATTCTTAAAAAAGAAGAACATAAAAATATTGTAATTGTTCAGAGCAAAGGTTTTTAAAGGCTGTTTTTGGACTGTTGAAAATACTATAGTAATTGTGGGGAATGGAGATTTAAGTTGGAAGCAATATATAAGAAGATTTTAAATAAAATGGATAACAGCGAGATTATAAGTGCCATCAGAAGAGGATTAATTATGATTATTCCTGTACTGATGATGGGTTCTTTCGCACTTATTTTAAAAAGTATGCCTATAAATGCATATCAGCATTTTATTAATCATGCTTTTGCGGGAGCTTTTTTATCTATGTTTAATTTTGTATATGATGCAACATTTGGTCTGCTTTCAGTATACATAGCATTTTCTATCTCCATATATTTTATCAGGTCATTAGGAGCTAAAAATAACTATGCATTTGTAGGCGGAATAACTACGGTTGCATCATTTTTTATTCTGTCAGGTGTGAACAGCAAAGAATTCAATATTGGACCTCTTGGACCTAAAGGAATGTTCACTGCCATTTTCTGCGGAATAATTGTATCTAAACTATTCATGATTGTGATTAATAACTTAAAAATTCCTTTCAGGTTATATGCGGATGGCATAGATTTGGAATTTAATGATTCCATAATAGCTATGATACCTGCAATATCTATTGTGGCACTGTTTGCAATTTTTAATTATCTTATATGCAATGTTTTTGAAATGGACAGTTTTCATGATTTCTATGTATACATTGTAGGACTTATATTCAGAGGCAGAAAAGCATCATTTTTAAATGGATTTTTATTTGTTGTAACCTCAAGTATACTATGGTTCATGGGAATTCATGGAAGTGATGTGTTAGAAAGCGTATCGGACAAGATATTTTCACCGGGAATAAATAAGAATATTGACTTGCTCACAAGTGGAAGACAGCCGACAGAGATTTTAACGAGACAGTTTTTTGATCAGTTTGTATTATTAGGAGGCTGTGGTGTAACAATATGTCTTCTTATAACCATAGCGATATTCAGTAAGAGAAAAATAAACAGGAATCTTGCTAAAATTGCAGGCGTTCCAATGATATTTAATATTAATGAGATTATGGTATTCGGTTATCCGATAATATATAATCCATATCTTATTGCACCATTTCTTGTGACACCGGTAATGGCATATTGTATTTCGTATTTGTCTATGAGAATGGGCTGGGTACCGCTTATAATTAAGGACGTTGAGTGGACAACCCCTATTATTCTAAGCGGCTACAAGGCAACAGGTTCCATAAGAGGCTCTGTCCTTCAGGTGATAATAGTTATACTTGGCGTATTTATCTATATGCCTTTTGTAAAAATGTATGACAGGTCAAAGATGAGAAGTGAAGCTGCCAGAATGGAGGAATTAACCAACATTCTTAAGAAAGCAGAAGAGGATAGTGAAGAAATCAAGATACTAGAAGTTCCGGGAATTCCGGGAGCGCTTGCTAAATGTCTTGCGGCGGATTTGCAAAATGCCATGGAAGATAAAGATATCAAGTTATTTTATCAATTACAGTATGATAACGATTTTAAATGTATAGGTGCAGAAACACTGCTTAGATACAAGCATCCTGTTCACGGATATATTTATCCGCCGCTTATTATTAAGATTGCGGAAGAATCGGGAATACTTAGTAAATTAGAGAGATATCTGTTTACTGAAGCGGCATCTGATTACAGAAAGATTAAACTTATCACTAAAAAGGCTTATAAGATATCTGTAAATGTAACTATTTCTACTATTTTAGAGCCAGGCTTCATGGTATTTCTTAAGTTACTCAAGAAAGATTATGAGATAGAAGATAACGAAATGTGTATAGAGATAACTGAACAGATGGCGATAAAATCGGATTCTGAATTTGAAAAGGTTCTTAATCAGGTCAAGAGAATGGGATTTATGATTGCCATTGACGATTTCTCCATGGGTTCGACTTCTCTAAAATATCTTCAGAAGAACCAGTTTGATATTGTTAAGTTAGACGGTTCAATTGTAAAAGAGATGATGACAAATGGAAGAAGTAAAGATATAATATCATCTATAGTTTATTTGGCAAAATCACTGAATTTCAAGGTGCTTGCGGAATATGTGGAGACAGATGAACAGATGAAAACATTAGAAAAACTTGGTTGTGATTATTATCAGGGATATCATTTTAGTAAATCAGTAGATATTCAGGAATTTTTGAATATATTATCCGTTTAGAAAATGTAGTTATATGGCGCATAACATATGGAGGAATAGTGAAAAAGATGAATAGCATAAAAGTATTACATACAGGGGATGTTCATCTGGGATATGATTTTGGCAGTGCCTATGATGTCAATGAGTCATTTGTCTCTAACGGAATCCATGGTTCTGCGAATAATAGAGTTCAGGAGATAAAAGATACATTTAGAAAAATAATAGATATATGTCGTGACGAGAAGGCAGATATAATGCTTATTGCCGGAGACTTATTTGATAATGAGAACCCTTCGGGAGAGTTAGTGACATGGGTAGCAGAGGAATTTAACAGAATCAGCGAAGTAATGATTATGATTTCGCCGGGAAACCACGATTATTATATTCCCGGAGGATGCTATGACAAAATAAACACATTATGTGAAAATGTGTTTATTTTTGATGGCGAGATGGATTTCTATGAGTTTAATATTAGAAATATGGTAATAAGAATCTATGGTGCAGCGTTCACTGACAAAGTGTGTATGGATACACTCATGAAACAGCGTATTATGCCAAGGGATATGGGAGTTAATTTAGGTGTTTTTCATGGAACCATAGAGGGAACTGAATCAAAGCACCCATATAACCCGATGAGTATAAAACAGATAGAGCGAAATGGATTTGACTATCTGGCATTGGGGCATATTCATAAGCAGACAGAAGTATTGCATGCAGGTATGACTAATTATGCATATTGTGGCTGTCCTGAAGGAATGTCTTTTGGAACACAAGGAGTTAAGGGCGTATATCTTGGTATGGTTGGTAATGGTTATGCAGATATGAGATATGTGCCGGTATGCAGAAGAAGATATGAAGAACTTGATATAGATATGACAGATAAGGATAGTAATTACATACAGACGGCAGCATTAATAGAACGGAAGTTAATGGAAGAGTATGGAGAGGATTATAGAGAAAATCTGTACAGAGTTAATATTTGCGGTGCACCAGATGACAAAATTAATATTAATGCTGTAAAAAGAGAATTATATGATTTATATTATGTGGAGATAAATGACAAAACGATATCAGAAGTGGTAATGGGAAATTCAAAAAGGGTTTCGAAAAAAGTTATTGGAGAAATGTCAGGAGAGAATCCGGGGAAAATTGCAGGCGAAAAAGAAGCTGAATTAAGTAAAAGTTTTGCTATTAAAAGTATACATATAGGTAATTTTGGCGGTTTGAAAAATTTCACAATGGAATTTAATTCAGGATTTAATCTTATATATGGACCGAATGAATTTGGCAAAAGTACAATTATGGCATTTATTAAAATGATGTTATATGGCTGTACATCTAAATCAAAAGATATCTCATTGAATTTACGAAAAAAGTACCAGCCGTTTGACAAAAGTCTTATGTGCGGAAACATAAGATTTATTCTAAATGGTGAAGAATATCTTGCAGAGAAGGAATTTGGAAAATCACCGGCTTTTGATATAAGACATGTGTATAAGGCAGCAAGTGGAAGAGAGATAATATTTCCAAAGGAATATGAAGTGGGTGATTATTTCTTGGGGATTAATGAAGAAGAGTTTGATAAGACTATGTTTGCGGCAGACGGAAGAAATTATGGTAATGGTGATATGGGAAACGGACTATTACAAAAAATTACGAATTTGTCAGCAGGATTAGATGAAGATGAAGACTGCATAAAAGACTTAGAGGATTTGGATAAGAAAATTGAAAAACTCAAATCAAAACGTGGGACTTCAGGTGAAATTCCGGAACTTAACAGGCAGATAGATGAGTTTGCAGACGAATTAAACAGACTTAATGAAGAAAAAAGTAATTTAGAAGCACAGCATAGGGAAGATAATGCCATGGAGAAACGTGAGCGGCGAATCTTAAGTGATGTAATAGATAAGATGGAATTGTTAAATGATGAAGATGTTCGAAATAATGAAATAAACAGGAATAGTAGGAATCAGGAAATCTATGGAGGGGCAGGAAGAAAATACAGAGCATCCCTATTGCTAACATTTGTGTGCCTAGGGCTGACGGCTGCGTCCATGATTTGTTTAAAGGGAAAAGCTTATGGTAATGTTGTGTCAGGAGTAATGGGTATTTTAGTGCTTATATTTATTTTTAAGGCAATAATGAACAAATTATCAGTAAGAAAAGAATTACTGAGTAAAAACATTTCATATGATGAAAAAGTTCAGGAAAGAATAGATGTAATATTAGAAGAGTTGGGGTATAATGGTTATTCAGTAAGAGAATTGAAAAAGGAATTAAAGGATATAGACAGGCATTTAGAACAGGGAACAGGTGATGTGACTGAAAAAATATCCTTAAGAATAAGAAAGTGTGAGTACAGACTTTCAGAATTAAGAGAAAGGAAGTCGGAACTTGGACGAATATATGGAGAACTTTTAGAAAAAAGAGAAGAGTTACTTAAACATATGGAGGCACTTAAAGATATTGTATCTACTCCGCTCAATAAAAGAATGGTAGAATTAATGAATGCGATGAGTGGAAAATCTTATGAAAGTTTTATTCTGGGTGAAAATTACAGCCTTAAAGTTAAAATGAGAGGAGATAGTAATTATCACGAATGGAAACATTTAAGTGCAGCTACAGTTATGCAGGCATATTTAAGTCTGAGAATTTCCATATGTGAACTGCTTAGAGATAATGAGTTGACAATGCCGATAATGTTAGATGATTTATTAAGTGTGTGTGATGATGAAAGAACGGCTAGGTCCATAAAAGTGTTAGAGGGCTTAGAAACTCAGGTTATTCTGTTCACATGTCACAGATTAGAAATGCAGTAAACTAGTGAATGACTGCTGAAACTTAAAATCCTATGTAGCAGAGTGAAGAGGCATAAATACAGTAAATTATTCAGTACTGCCGAAATTTATTCAGTATTGCCAGAACTTAGAATTATGTTGTATGAGGTATTCAAATAGCCTTAAGACGGAGGAATATATGTCAGATTTGTATAAGAATTTAATTGAATATTCAAATGGAGATTATTATCCATTTCATATGCCGGGGCATAAGAGAAACATTTCTGACGGCACAAATCCATTTTCCTATGACATAACGGAGATAGAAGGATTCGATAATCTTCATGAACCACAGGGAATACTTAGAATAGCCATGGAAGAAGCGGCGAAATTCTATGGGGCAGACAAGACTTATTTTCTGATAAATGGCAGTACCTGTGGATTGTTATCAGCTATTTGTGGTGTTACAAACAGAGGCGACAAAGTATTAGCAGCCAGAAACTGTCATAAGTCGATCTACAATGCAATGTATATTAATGAACTTATACCTGTATATGTTAATCCGGAATATATTGAAGAGTATGGTATTAATGGCGGCATTTCTCCTGAGAAAGTAAGAGAAGAACTAGATAATAACAGAGATATCAAGGCAGTAATTATAACATCTCCTACATATGAAGGCGTGGTGTCGGATATTAAATCTATAGCGGATATTGTTCATGCAAGAAGAATTCCGCTTATTGTAGATGAGGCACATGGAGCGCATTTCGGAATGCATCAGAACCTGCCTGCACAGGCGTTATCAAGAGGAGCAGATGTGGTTATCCAAAGTCTCCATAAGACACTGCCATCACTTACACAGACAGCATTACTTCATATAAAAAGTGATTTAGTAAATGCTAAAGAGATTGAAAGATTTCTGCATATTTATCAGAGCAGCAGTCCCTCCTATGTACTTTTAGGCAGCATAGATGAGTGCATAAACAGAATTAAAAAGGATGGAATATTTCTGTTCGAGCCATACATTAAGCGGTTAGAGGTAATGGCAAACCATGTAAAGCAGCTTACACATCTTAAAGTAATAGGAAGAGAAATAGTCGGTAAAAATGCAGTATATGATTTAGACCAATCGAAGATAGTGATATCTGTCAGAGGAACTTCATATACCGGAAGCCGAATATATAGAGAAATGTTAGAAAGATTTCATCTTCAATTAGAAATGGCATCAGGTGATTATGCGATTGCGATGACATCACCGATGGATACTGAAGAGGGACTTTTGAGATTATTTACGGCAATGGCAGAGATTGACAGAGATATGAGAGTCTATGGGGAAGATGAGAAGAAAAATGCCATTATTGATTACGTTATTCCAAAACCAATTGTTTTAGAAAGCATTTATAAAGCAAGCCATGTGCCTTATGAAAAGCTGTTTTTAGAAAATGCAGTGGGAAAGATTTCTGCGGAATTCATATATTTATATCCGCCGGGAACCCCGATACTTGCACCGGGTGAATTGATTACCGCAGAAATTATCAGGTTAGTTAAAGATTATAAAAAGAGCGGGCTTGAGATTCATGGATTAGAAGATGATACTGATAAATCCATTAACGTTATTAGGGAAGAATTCAAAAAAATTAATCTTGCAAAAGGTTATTACAAACAGATATAACTGCGATTGTGATTCATAAAACAGCACAAATATCAGATTGAAAGAAGATAAAGAACGATGATGTGAAAAATAAAATTTTCATATGCAGATTTGTGTCTGTGGAAGGAGTTTGCAGGCAGTAGAAAGGCATGGTTATTACTATGGGAAAGATTTTTTATGTTATGGGCAAAAGTTCATCAGGAAAAGATACAATTTTTAGAAGACTATTTGACGACATGGACTTAGGACTTAAGACCATTACAGGGTATACTACCCGACCAATGCGCCAGGGAGAGGTAAATGGCAGAGAATATTATTTTGTGAATGAGAAAGAACTTGCAAAACTTACAGCAGAAGGTAAAGTCATCGAACAGCGTGCTTATGAAACTATTCATGGAATGTGGTATTACTTTACTGTAAATGATGAAAATGTTAATCTGAAAACAGATAATTATATTCTCATCGGTACATTAGAATCCTATGCAAAAGTGAATACTTATTATGGTGATGATATAGTAGTGCCTATATATATAGAAGTAGAAGATGGAGAACGCCTGCTTCGTGCGGCTGCCAGAGAAAAATCACAGGAGAATCCAAGATATACAGAGTTATGCCGGAGATTTATAGCGGACTCGTTAGATTTTGCTGAAGAGAAACTTAAGAAGTTAGGTATAAATAAGAAATATGAAAATAAGGTTTTAGAAACGTGTTATGAGGAAATAAAAGCAGATGTTCAGAAGCTTATAAAATAGAAATGTGCCAAGCATGGGGAACTGTCGAATGATGTCGAATGATGTCGAATATGTAAAATGAATCAAAAAAGTTTAATATGTGATGAAGAAAAACCGACAGTTTTGAAAGGTAAAAATAATTCGCACTAATTAACCCATAAAACTACGAATC
>CAZQRO010000046.1:0-16378 GCA_964595785.1 uncultured Eubacterium sp. | reverse complement strand
AAATAGTAGGTTATTTGGATGATAATGGTTACTTATTAGATTTATTTCAAAAAAATATGAATAATAAAATTAATATCGAAGACATATCGTCAAAGGCATTAAATGGGGGCATGGTTATTACAAATGATTATAATTTTTATGATACACAAGTAAATAAAGGATTATCAAAGAATTTAATTACAATCGTTAACAAATATTCCGATGATTATACAAATATAATAACTATGGAAAAAATCAAAAAAAACACCTATGAGTTAATAGGAGAAAGAAAACAATTTAAAATGCTTGGTGTAATTATGCTTTTAGTATTATTGATGTATTCGGTTTGGTCTATGTCTGTCATACACTCAAAAAAGTGTGGTAAATTATTATCTATTTATTATATAAATGGAATAAGTAAAAAATGCTATATGCTATTTAGTATACTTACAAATTCTGCAATTATTGTGTGTGCTAATTGTATGTATATTTTTGTGTATTTAACAAATTTTTTGAAGAAAATATTTTTTCAATCTAATAGTATGGGAATATGGTGCATATATTCAAGTCTAATATTATCATTTTTTTTAATAATGGGAACGATAGTGTGTAATTTGTTTGTGATAAAAGGGTCAGCTTTGGAAATTATGAGGAAATGTGAATGAGTTATATAGAAATTAGAAATTTGAAAAAAGAGTTTGATGATCTAACAATATTAGATAATATAAGTTTTTCTATAGAAAAAGGAGAAATGGTTGCAATAGTTGGAAAATCAGGAACTGGAAAATCAACATTGCTTCATATACTCGCAGGAATAGATAGAAGCGATTCCGGAATATATTATCTGGCAGGTAAAAAAATCAATGATATGTCAGATAAAAAAATATCGAAAATAAGAAATCATGATATAGGTTATGTTATGCAAAATTTTGGATTAATTTCTGGCTTAACTGCTTATGAAAATATTATTATTCCATTACAGATAAATACATTTTGGGGCAATGTTAATGTATATGAAAATAGAATAGAAAAAATAGCAAAAAGGTTAGATATTGTGTCATTATTAAATAAAAAAGCAAATTTATTATCAGGAGGGGAACAACAGAGAGTAGCTATTGCAAGAGCAATGATAAATAATCCAAAAGTTATTCTAGCCGATGAACCAACTGGTTCTTTGGATTATGAAAATAGCAAAAATATTATGCGGATTTTTGAAAAATTGAAAAAGGATGGTCATACAATTATACTAGTAACACATGATTTAAATATTGCAAAAAGATGTGATAGAATAATAAATATACAAGAATTAAATAGCATTAATTAAAAAATATATAGCAGTTAACATATAAAATAAAATTATAAACATATTTTATGGAGAAAAGATTATGAACAATAAATTAGTGAAAATGGTTAATTATGCATATAAAGAAGTTCCTATGTATATAAATTCACTTTATGGTTGTGAAAAGAGATTAGAGGAAATGATTAATGATTTTAAGACAATTCCGTTTACATATAAAGATGAATTAATAAAAAATAGTGCAAATGCAATATCTGTAAGGTATGTGCCTATGCTTTCTAGAAATGGACTTAATCATGAAAGAACTTCAGGTTCATCGGGAAGGTATTTAGATATATATTGGGATAAAAATGATTTTAATAAATCAATGTTTCAGTTATGGTTGTTAAGAAAGAAATATTATGATATATCGCCTAAAGATAGAATGTGTTATTTTTATACAATACATGATATAGATATAGATATGGAAAAGGACGAATATTTGGAAAAAAATAGTATGGCTTTTTCGAAAATAAATTTATCTACTCCAAGGATTATAGAAATACATAAGAAAATGTGTGAATACAGGCCCAAATGGTTACTGTTGCAACCAAGTATTGCTGTATTATTATGTCAGTGCATAAAAAATAAAAAACTTGATAAACTCGATTCTGTTGAGTATATTGAATTTTCAGGCGAAATATTGACAGATGAAGTTCGGCGAATGACAATGGAAACGTTTAATTGTCATATAGCAAATCAATATGGGGCTAATGAGTTTAATTCTATTTCGTATGAATGTCCATGTGGAAACATGCATGTAATGGATTCGAATGTATATGTTGAAGTAGTGGATAAGTATGGTAATAGCATTAAAAATGAAATAGGAGATATTTGTGTTACAACGCTGAGTAACAGAGTAATGCCATTGATTAGATATAAAATAGGAGATATTGGTATGATAACAGAAAAGAAATGTAGATGTGGAAATAAATCATCGGTTATCTCACTGATGTCAGGAAGAAGTAACGATTACATATTGTGTGAAGATGGAACAAAGATAACGTCGTATGTATTTGTAAGAACTATTGATAATATTAATATAAAAATGAATGGAATAGTTAAACAATTTAGTATCATTCAAAAAGATATAAATTGCTTTGATGTTATATTTGTTGTTGATATGGAGGATTCGACTGAAATTAATCAGATTGAATACTTGTTTTATGATTCGATTAAGGAAGATAGACTTTTAAATGCGAAATATAAATTTTGCTATAAGAGTGAATTGATACCAGATAGCAAAACAGGTAAATTTAGATATTTTATAAATGATTTTATAGGTAAAGAAAAGGGATAGGTTTGGTTGAGTTTTCACGAGAATATAAATAATATGTATAGGTGAGAATTACAGTGAAAGACTATATTATTAAGTTAGGTAAAATATTAGTCGACAAAATCAGTGAATAATAATTAAAAATCAGTTGACAAAGTCAGAGATGTAGTTTAAGATAATAAAAAATAAATATTGAAACCATTGATGTGGAGATAAAAATAATTGTTGCACTTACAGAGAGTCGGGACGCTGAAAAACGACAGAACGCAGATTATTAAATGGACCACAGAGGGCATAGTCAAAGGTGCTGTTGCACTGAGTATTCTGTGACGTGAGGCATACGTTAGTTGCTAGGAATATGTTAGTATTCTGAATAAGGTGTACGATTTTATCGTAAATCAAGGTGGTACCGCGAAAGTATATTCGTCCTTGACAGAAGAGATTTCTTCTGTCAGGGACTTTTTTAATTTGCGGGAATGTGATAAACACATTTTTATTCAATAAATGCCATTAGTATTAATGATAATTGTAGACTAAATGAAAACCTTCATTTCAGAATGGACTAACATAAAGAAATGGAGGTTTTATTTATGAAATTTTTACCGGAATTAGAGGAAGCAGTAAAGTTAAAAAATGAATCAGAATATAAGATAGTTCCAATAAGTACAGAGATTTTATCAGATATTACAACACCAATTGAAGTGATGAAGAAATTAAAAAGTGTCAGTTCACATTGCTATATGCTTGAAAGTATAGAAGATAACAGAAACTGGGGAAGATATACGTTTTTAGGTTATGAGCCAAGGATGGAAATATCCTGTACCAATTCAAAACTTGTTATAAAAGGAGAAAAAGAGTTAGAAGTATTAACAAGTAATCCGGGAGAATATATTAGAGAAATACTTAAAGAATACAAAAGTAAGCAATATGAATATCTGCCAACATTTACTGGTGGACTTGTAGGATATTTTTCATATGACTATATCAAGTATGCAGAAAGTTCACTTAATCTTGATGCAAAAGACGAGGAACATTTTAAAGATGTGGATTTGATGCTTTTTGACAAGGTAATTGCATTTGACCATTATAAGCAGAAGATTATATTAATACAAAATGTCAAATTAGATGATATTGAAACAGGTTATGATAAAGCTGTTAAAGAACTTGAAAGAATGATTGATTTAATTAAAAATTATCAGCCAAAAGAAATTCCTAAAGGCAGACTTACTTCAGATTACCGTTTTCTATTTGAGGAAGAAGAGTATAAAAAGAAAGTTGAACTTACTAAGAACCATATAAAGGAGGGGAATATTTTCCAGTTAGTACTTTCTAACAGGATAGAGGCAGATTACGAGGGAAGTTTATTTGATACATACAGGACTTTGAGGACACTTAATCCGTCGCCGTATATGTTCTACTTCTCAAGCGATGACATAGAAATGGCAGGGGCATCACCAGAGACATTGGTTAAAGTTGAAAATGGAATTATTCATACATTTCCGCTTGCGGGAACAAGACCAAGAGGAAAAGATGATGATGAAGACATGAGATTAGAAAAAGAATTATTAGCAGATGAAAAAGAGTTATCAGAACATAATATGCTGGTGGATTTAGGAAGAAATGATTTGGGAAAAATTTGTGAATATGGCAGTGTTAAAGTTGAAAAGTATATGGAAATACAGAGATATTCACACGTAATGCATATAGGTTCCACAGTTTCGGGAAAAGTCAGAGATGATAAAGATGCGGTAGATGCCATAGAAGCAGTTCTTCCGGCAGGAACATTATCAGGGGCACCTAAAATCAGAGCCTGTAAAATAATAAATAAATTAGAAAATAATAAAAGAGGCGTATATGGAGGAGCTATTGGTTATCTGGACTTTTCGGGAAATATGGATACATGTATCGCCATAAGACTTGCATTTAAAAAGAATGGAAAGGTGTTTATAAGAAGTGGAGCAGGAATAGTGGCAGACAGTGTTCCGGAAAATGAATTTAATGAATGTATTAATAAAGCAAAAGCAGTATTAAATGCATTGGAAATTGCACAAGGAGGTCTTGAATAATGATATTGTTAATTGATAATTATGATAGTTTCTCATATAATCTGGTACAGTTAATAGGAGAAATGAACAGTGATATAAAAGTTATCAGAAATGATGAACTTACAGTTTGTGAAATAGATGAACTGAAACCAGAGGCGATTATTATTTCGCCGGGACCGGGAAGACCGTCAGAAGCGGGCATTTGTATAGAGACAATAAAAAAACTTGGAAGTAAATATAAAATACTTGGTGTGTGTCTTGGACACCAGTCGATATGCGAAGCTTTTGGAGCAAGGATTACATATGCAAAGCAGTTGATGCACGGAAAACAGTCGGTGGTTACCATTGATACAGAGTCAGAATTATTCAAAGGCATGGATAAGCAGATAAAAGTTGCAAGATACCATTCATTAGCAGCTGATAGTGAAACAATAAGTGATGAATTAAAGGTAACTGCCACGACAACGGATAACGAAATAATGGCGGTAGAACATAGAAAGTATAAGATATTTGGTGTTCAGTTTCATCCGGAATCAATACTTACACCTGATGGAAAAAAAATAATTGAAAATTTTTTATGTATTTAATATTTCAATATCAAAAAGTATATATTCTGATACACTGATAAATTTAGAAAAGAGATTAATATAAATTTAATTATAAACAATTGCAAAATAAATGTAATGCTTATTTGAGAGCAGCTATAGGAAAATGGAGGAAAAAAACATGATTAAAGAAGCAATTCTAAAGTTGGCAAAAAAAGAGGATATTGGTTATGAGATGGCAAAAGAGGTCATGAATGAGATAATGAGTGGAAATGCAACTGATATTCAGATGAGTTCATTTCTTACGGCAATGAGTATGAAAGGAGAGACGATTGATGAAATAACAGGCAGTGCAGAGGGAATGAGAGCGCATTGCATTAAATTATTAGATAATCAGGATGTACTTGAAATAGTAGGAACAGGTGGTGACGGTTCTAATTCAATTAACATTTCCACAATTGCATCAATTATCGTATCGGCAGCCGGAGTAAGAGTTGCAAAGCATGGTAACAGAGCAGCTTCAAGTAAATGTGGAACAGCAGATGTTTTAGAAGCACTTGGAGTCAATATCAGAGTAGAACCTGAGAAAAGTGCAGAAATTCTTAATAAAATAGGAATGTGTTTTCTGTTTGCACAGAATTATCATTTGTCTATGAAATATGTTGCACCAATCAGAAAAGAGCTGGGAATCAGGACAATTTTTAATATCTTAGGACCATTAACTAATCCGGCAGGAGCAAATATGCAGCTGCTTGGTGTGTATGATGAAGCACTTGTAGAACCATTGGCAAAAGTTCTGTATAATCTTGGTGTAAATAATGCCATGGTAGTGTACGGACAGGACAGAATCGATGAAATTTCAATGAGTTCATCAACAACAGTATGTGAAGTAAGAGATGGAAAATATTCTTCATATGTAATTAGTCCTGAAGATTACGGATTTACAAGATGCAAGATGGAAGATATTGTAGGCGGCACACCGGAAGAAAATGCAGCATTTGCAACGAATATTTTAAAAGGAGCAAAGGGACCAAAGACAGATGCAGTTATTATTAATGCAGGTGCTGCAATTCATATTGCAAGACCGGAAGTAAGTATTAGTGAAGGAATAGAGATTGCAAGAGAAATCTTAGCGAGTGGAAAGGCATTAAAACAGCTTGAAAGATTTATTGAGTTATCTAATTCTAATTCATAATGTTAATTCTATTAATAGTAATGTAACTATGCTATATAATCGGTGAAGATTAAGAGGTTCTTTATTATGAAAATGCTGTTTAAACATATATAATTTAAGGAGAATATCTATGATTTTAGACAAGATAGTAGAAAGTACAAAACTTCGTGTAAAAGATATATATGCAAATGAAAATGTATCTGGAAATAAAAGAGAGGCAATTTTGCTTGTAGGGAAAGATAATAATAAGTTTCGGTTTGAAAAAGCAATTAAAGAAAAACCAATAGCATTTATATGTGAAGTGAAAAAAGCATCACCATCAAAGGGTCTTATTGCAAAAGATTTTGATTATGTAAATATTGCAAAAGATTATGAGATGGCAGGAGCAAGTGCCATTTCAGTTCTTACGGAGCCGGAATTCTTTAAAGGAAGTAACACTTATCTGAAAGAAATAAGCGAAAATGTGCAGATACCATTGCTTAGAAAAGATTTTATCATAGATGAAATTCAGATATATGAGGCAAAGGTAATAGGTGCAAGCGCAGTGCTGCTTATATGTTCAATACTTAGTGAAGATGAACTTAAACTGTATAAAAAACTGGCTGATGAATTAGGAATGTCCGCACTTGTTGAGGCACATGATGCTGGAGAAATAGAAATGGCTGTCAGATGTGGTGCTCGGATAATAGGTGTAAATAACAGAAATCTTAAAGATTTTACAGTAGATATTGATAATAGTATTAATTTAAGAAAACTAGTAGATAAAGATATTTTATTCGTATCAGAAAGTGGAATAAAAAATTCTTCTGACATAAAAAGACTGGTGGATAATAATGTAAATGCAGTTTTGATTGGCGAAACGCTTATGAGAAGTAACGACAAGGCGAAAATGCTTAGAGAACTTAAATCAGAAGTTAACTGACAGATGCTGCTGTTGGACATTAAACAGTATATGTAAATGCGCCAGATAGTAAATTGGAAAGCGATGAATATGTGGCTGAATCTGATTAAACAGTACATACAAATGTATCAGATAATAAATGCAAAATAATAAATATCAGATAATAAATGTCAAATATAACATGGAAAGGATTGATAAAAGAGGTGACAAAAGTTAAGATATGCGGGCTTTCAAGAGAATGTGATATCGATTATGCGAATATGTTAATGCCGGATTATATTGGTTTTGTATTTGCAAAGAGCAGACGCCAGATTAATGAGAAACAGGCAGAGTTTTTAAAAAAGAAACTTACTTCGGATATTAAAACTGTTGGTGTATTTGTGAATGATAATATCGAAAGGGTTGCGAATATAGCAAACAATAGTATAATAGATGTGGTTCAGCTTCATGGAAATGAAGACGAAGAATATATCTGTAATCTGCGTAAAATGACTGATATAAAGATTATTAAGGCATTTAAAGTAAATTCTGCTGCTGATGTAGAAAATGCACAGAAAAGTTTAGCCGATTATATTATGCTTGATAACGGTAATGGCGGAACAGGTGAGAAATTTAATTGGAATTACATTATGAATGTTAATAGAAAATATTTTCTTGCGGGTGGAATTAACGAAAATAATCTGGCAGCTGCACTGAAATTTGATTCATATGCAATAGATATCAGCAGCGGCATTGAAACACAGGGTTTTAAAGATTATGAGAAAATGAAAAGTGTAATTGAAATGATTAGAAATGGAGAAAGCAATGGAAGATAATTATTTAAAAAATGGCCGTTATGGTGATTTTGGCGGACAATACATACCGGAAACTCTGATGAATGAAATTAAGAAATTAGATGAGGCATATGAGTTTTATAAAAATGATAAAAATTTTAATGATGAGCTTAATACATTGTTAAAAGAATATGCCGGAAGACCATCACTTTTATATTATGCAGAGAAGATGACGAAAGACTTAGGGGGGGCTAAAATATATATTAAGCGTGAAGACCTGAATCATACAGGTTCTCATAAAATTAATAATGTACTCGGACAGGTTCTTATGGCTAAGAAAATGGGTAAGACAAGAGTCATTGCAGAAACTGGTGCAGGCCAGCATGGCGTGGCAACGGCAACGGCAGCAGCACTCCTTGGAATGGAATGTGAGATTTTCATGGGAAAGGAAGATACGGAACGTCAGGCACTTAACGTATATAGAATGGAGTTATTGGGTGCAAAAGTTCATTCTGTCACAAGTGGAACGATGACACTTAAAGATGCTGTTAATGAAGCATTTAAGGAGTGGACAAGAAGGGTCGATGATACACAGTATGTACTTGGCTCTGTGATGGGACCACACCCTTTCCCAATGATGGTAAGAGATTTTCAGAGTGTAATAAGCAGGGAAGCAAGAGAACAGATTCTTCTTAAGGAAGGAAGACTTCCAGATACAGTTGTGGCATGTGTTGGCGGTGGAAGTAACGCAATGGGAATGTTTTATAATTTTATTAATGATGAAAATGTTAAGCTTATCGGTTGTGAAGCAGCAGGCCATGGAATTAATACAGAAAAGCATGCAGCAACTATTGCAAAGGGAAGTCTTGGTATTTTCCATGGAATGAAATCTTTATTCTGTCAGAATGAAGAAGGACAGATTGCACCGGTTTACTCTATTTCAGCAGGACTTGATTATCCGGGAATCGGACCGGAACATGCTTATCTTAATTCTGTGGGACGTGCTGAATATGTAAGCATAACTGATGATGAAGCTGTCGATGCATTTGAATATATTGCAAGAACAGAGGGGATTATATGCGCAATAGAAAGCGCCCATGCAGTAGCAGAAGTTATGAAGATTGCACCAGCAATGAAGAAAGATGAAATAATAATAATATGCCTGTCAGGACGTGGTGATAAAGACGTTGCTGCCATCGCAAGATATAGAGGAGTGGATTTACATGAGTAGAATAAAAAATGCATTTAAAAACGGAAATGCTTTTATTGGGTTTTTAACAGCAGGAGATCCAAGTCTTGAAAAAACAGAAGAATATGTATTGAAAATGGCCGAGGCAGGTGCAGACCTTATAGAGATAGGAGTACCATTTTCAGACCCAATAGCTGAAGGCTCGGTTATTCAGGAAGCAAATATCAGGGCATTAGGTGCAGGCTGTACAGTTGAAAAAGTATTTGAGACTGTAAAAAAAATCAGAAACAAGACAGAAATACCAATAGTATTTTTAACATATTTAAATCCCGTATTTCATTATGGATATGAAGCATTTATGATGAGCTGCAATGAATGTGGTGTAGATGGAATAATTATTCCTGATATGCCATATGAGGAAAAAGGAGAAATACTTCCTGCTGCAAAAGCACATGATGTGGACATTATTTCAATGATTGCTCCAACGTCAGCGAGCCGTATAGAAATGATAGCAAAAGAAGCAACAGGTTTTGTTTATGTTGTGTCATCAATGGGAGTAACAGGTGTGCGTTCCGAGATAAAAACAGACTTAGAATCAATAGTTGGAATTATTAAAAAGAACACAGAGACATCGGTGGCAATCGGTTTTGGAATCAGCACCTGCGACCAGGCAAAGCATTTTTCGGAATTTGCAGATGGTGTAATTGTTGGAAGCGCTATTGTAAAGATAATTGCAGAACATGGCGAAAATGCAGCATCGTATCTTTATGATTATGTTAAAAGCATGAAAGAAACTATTGTTTAGAGCAGTAAGTAATTATAAAGAAATAAAGTGTGGTGCCTGCGACTTTGTAAGGGAATTAGATGTTCTTAGTATTCCATTAATATTAAGCTATTTCCGAACACGATGTTCGGAAAAGTCTCCGACTGCCACGGAGGGCAGATTCGGAGACGGTAGCGTAAAATTGATAAAATACGCAGAGGGAATACTTAGAATATCTTATTCACGAACAACGGAGCAGAAGACACACTTTATTTCTGCACATCATTCACCCTCTAAACAATAGTTTAAGCATTGGGACTTTTGTATTGTTAACAAAAATTTTACTTTTTTGGGTGGAATATTGTATCAAATTGTAATATAATAGGCATATTGTTTTGGAAAGGTAATGCATTTGAAAGTGTTTGGTATATAGAATGAATCAGAAGAAAAGTATTAAAAATGTTATTATGCATGGTGGGATTCTTGCCATGGCAGGTATTTTAGTAAGAATTATAGGACTTGTTTATAGAATTCCAATGGTTAATATAATTGGTGCAGAAGCCAATGGTATATATGGTGCTGCTTTTAATGTATACAATATTATGCTTGTGCTTTCGTCATACGGCTTGCCGATGGCTGTATCAAAACTTGTGTCAGGACGGTTAGCTAATAGGCGATATAGAGATGCCAAAAAGATTTTTTTGTCATCTCTTTTAGTGTCGGTATGTACAGGCGGAGCGGCAGCTCTTTTATTGTTTTTCGGAGCAGATTTTATAGAACATCATTTTTATACTGCATATGAGGGAATTGCCTTGCCTCTGCGTGTGTTGGCACCTACTATATTTATTGTATCAATGTTAGGTGTATTCAGAGGTTTCTATCAGGGACAGGGAACCACTATACCTACGGCAATTTCACAACTTGTTGAACAGATAATTAATGCTGTTGTAAGTATTGCGGCAGGAGCAATTCTTATTAAGAAATATAAGGATTCAGTTAATGTTGGAGGATATGGTGCAGCAGGCGGTACAATGGGTACGGCTTTTGGTGCTTTCTTTGGATTGGTTTTTCTGATAACCATATTTGCAATATACTGGCCTACTTTTAACAGGAAGGTAAAACGTGATATTTACAGTATAGATGAACCATATACAGATATTTTTAAGGTTATTATTTTTACAATGATACCGATAATTATCGGTCAGACATTTTATCAGATAAGTGCGCTTATTGATGATGTAATGTATGGAAAGCTAATGACAGGTGCTGCCATGACTTCAGCAGATATTAAGACCAGTATAGGTAATTATAATTCCAGTTATGTAATACTTACCGGAGTGATAATGGGGGTTGCCTCTGCCATGTCAGCTTCGATGCTTCCAAGTATTGTAGCTTCTAAGGAAAAACATGAATATGATACTGTCAGAGAGAAAATCAGTGCAACAATTAAAGCCAATATGCTTATAGCCATGCCTTCATTTGTGGGACTTATAGTACTTGGAAGACCTGTGGTCAGGTTGCTTTTTGCAAGATATGACAGTGTACAGGGCGGTATGATGTTAAAAATAGGTGCCATAGCCGTAGTGTTTTATACAATTTCCACAGTTACAAGTTCAGCACTTCAGGGAATTGATAAAATGAATATACCGGTAATTCATTCATGCATTTCACTGGTTGTTCATATTATTCTTGTGTTTATTTTACTTAAATTTACCAACTTGGGAATTTATGCCATTGTTATTGGAAATGCTACATTTCCGGTTATTATACTTGTTCTGAATTTAGTATCGTTAAACAGATATATCGGATATAATCAGGAATGGATTAAAACATTTTTAGTTCCACTTGTATGTTCAGTTTTTATGGGAATATTAGTTTCGTTAACATATAAAATATTCCTTTTATTAAGCCATCATAACATAATAGCATTATTTTTTGCATTTATAATGGCGGCAGTATCGTATTTTGGTGCAGTATTCATTTGTAAGAGAAAAGGTATCTATTAGAAAACTGTGAAAAAACACTAATATACTTTTTGGTACAGAAAGTTTGTGACGGAACACAATTTTGTATTATTGCAGTATAGAAATCTCTTTTGTTATATAGAATTACTTGCTTTTTTTCTTTTTTTGATATACACTAATTTAGTATTTTTAAAAGTGAATAGTGCGCAAAAAAAAATCAAAAGAGGAGATGCACTGCCTTTTTGCATTATTCATATGGGCAGTTTTGCAAATTGTGTGATATGAAGAAGAAAATAGCATTATTATTAGCAGCAGCCATGACAATTTCGTTATGTGCCTGCGGAAGCAGTAAAATTCCGGCAAACAAGGTTAACAGCATTGATGATTTGGAAGGTAAAAAGATTGGTGTTCAGTTAGGAACAACGGGTGACATCTATGCCACTGATATTAAAGATGTTAAGATGGAACGTTATAATAAAGGTGCAGATGCAGTTCAGGCACTTAAACAGGGCAAAATAGATTGTGTAATTATTGATGAACAGCCTGCTAAGGTATTTGTTGAGAAGAATAGTGATTTGAAAATCTTAGAAGAGCCTTTTGAAGATGAAGATTATGCTATATGTATAGCTAAGGGTAATTCAGAATTAAAAGGTAAGATTAATGATGCTTTGAAAGAAATAAAAGAAGATGGTACGTTAGACAGCATTGTAAGTAACTACATTGGTGAAGATGCAGGAAAAACTCCTTATGAATCACCGGAAGACGTAAAGAGAACTAATGGAAAATTGAGAATGGCAACAAATGCTGAATTTCCACCATATGAATATATGGAAGAAAGTAAGGTAACAGGACTTGATGTTGACATGGCACAGGCAATAGCTGATAAACTCGGAATGGAATTAGTAGTTGATAATATTGAATTTGATTCAATTATTACAGCAGTTTCTACCGGAAAAGATGACATTGGTGTTGCAGGAATGACGGTTACTGAAGAAAGACTTGAGAACATTGACTTTACAGATAGCTATACAAAAGCTAAACAGGTTATCATTGTAAGAAAGAAATAGGATACTCAAATGAAAGAATTCAAAAGAAAATTTATACAAAATTTCATAGACGAGCATAGATACAGATATCTTATAGATGGATTAAAAGAAACATTAATAATTGCGTTATGCGCAGTTATAATTGGTATCGTAATTGGATTCATAGTGGCTGTTATCCGCTCAACTTATGATAAAATGGATAAGAAAAAGAAGAATTTCTCATATTTTACATTGAAGATTCTTAACATTATTTCTAAAATTTATCTGACGGTAATCAGGGGAACACCTGTATTAGTCCAGTTACTAATTTCATTTTATTGTATTTTTACGGCTCCGGATACCAGTAAGACATTTGTTGCAATTATGGCATTTGGTATTAATTCAGGCGCTTATGTGGCAGAAATTGTCCGTTCGGGTATTATGTCAATTGATAAAGGACAATTTGAAGCAGGAAGAAGTTTAGGGTTTAATTATATACAGACGATGTTTTGTATAATAATTCCACAGGCTTTTAAAAATGTACTGCCAACTCTTTCAAATGAGTTTATTGTGTTGTTAAAAGAAACATCTGTTGCGGGATATATAGGCGTTCAGGATTTGACAAAAGGTGGAGATTTTATCAGAAGCCGTACTTTTGAGCCGCTTTTCCCGCTTATTTCAGTAGCAATTATTTATCTTATTATTGTAATGATACTGACATGGCTTGTATCAAAACTTGAAAGGAGGCTGCGTAACAGTGACCACTAATGAAGAAGTTTTAATAAAAGTTGACAACCTTGAGAAGAGTTTTGGTAAAGTTGATGTGTTAAAAGGAATCAGCACGGAGATTAAGAAAGGTGATGTTGTAGTGGTCATAGGACCATCAGGTTCAGGCAAATCTACTTTTTTAAGAACACTTAATCTCTTAGAAGATCCAACCGGTGGTTCCGTTTATTTTGAAGGAACCGATATTACTGATCCTAAGGTGAATATTAATATTCACAGGCAGAAGATGGGAATGGTATTTCAGCAGTTTAATCTGTTTCCACATATGACCATTCTTAAAAACATGACGATTGCACCAATGAAACTTCTGAAGGAATCAAAAGAAAAAGCCGAGGCAAAAGCAAAGCAGCTGCTTAAGAAAGTCGGATTAGAGGACAGAGCAAATTCTTATCCGTCACAATTATCAGGAGGTCAGAAACAGAGAATTGCCATAGTAAGGGCACTTTGTATGGAACCTGATGTTATGTTGTTTGATGAACCTACATCAGCACTTGACCCTGAAATGGTGGGAGAAGTTCTTCAGGTAATGAAAGACCTTGCCAATGATGGTATGACAATGGTAATTGTAACTCATGAGATGGGATTTGCTAAAGAGGTTGCGAACCGTGTCTTATTTATAGATGAAGGAATAATTATGGAAGAAAATGAGCCTAAGGAATTTTTTGAGAATCCAAAGAATCCAAGATTAAAAGATTTTTTATCAAAAGTATTATAGTTATGAATTTATTAGGTATGTGTTTAATGACGCATACCTAATTTGATTTATTTTATAGGGTGACGTTTGGGGCAAATAGTATCGTAAATATATATATTTGCCCCAAACATCACCTTTATAGGAAATTAAAATATAATTGCCAGAAGTTGTTAACAATATAGGTATAAGTGAAAAGTTATTATAGAAATGAGGAATATATGAGTAAATTAGTTTTTAGAAAACCGGAATTGAAAGATATAGAAGATATTAGAAATGCTTTTAAATATATCAAACATAATACATGTGATTATACACCTGCAAATATTTATCTGTGGTCTAATGTTTATCATACAGAGATTGCTATTGAAGGTAAAGATTTATATATAAAATATAAATCGGACGGAGAGACTTATTTTACATTTCCATTTGTAAACAGATATATTAAAGATGGTATTGAAAATCTTAAAGAATATGCGTCAGAAAAGGGACTTGAATTTAAAATGGGGATTATTGAACCAGAGATGTTTGCAATAATAGAAAAACTTTATCCGGGAAAATGTTCGGTAGAATATGACAGAGACAGTGCTGATTATGTGTACGATATTCAGGATTTAGTTAATTTGTCCGGAAAGAAATTTCATGGAAAAAAGAATCATATTAATAAATTTAAAAAGACATATGATAACTGGTATTATGAAAGCATATCTGATGAAAATGCAGAAGAAAGCATAGATATGATAAGGGAATGGTGTGTTGAAAATAATTGTTCAGGAGATAAATCTAAATCAGATGAAATCTGTGTGATGATTAATGGAATAAAGAATAGAAAAGAACTTAGTCTGAAGGGAGGTCTGATTCGTGCAAATGGCAGAATAGTTGCGCTTACGCTTGGCGAAGAAGTTAATGAAGAAATGTTTGTCATTCATTTTGAAAAAGCATTTGCAGGAGTGCAGGGGGCATATCCGATGATAAACCAGCAATTTATTCAGCATGAATTAATGGATTATAAATATGTAAATCGTGAAGAAGACATGGGATTAGAAGGTCTTCGCAAGGCAAAAGAATCATATAACCCTGTATTTATGGCACAAAAAGGAGTAGTGATAATAAAATAATGTGTATTGAAGGAACGGACATTAATGAAATATGTATTGATGAAATGAAAATAATGTGGAAAGATATTTTCGGTGACGGTGATGAATATTTAGATGCTTTTTTTGAAGAAATATATCAACAGGAAAATACTCTTGTGCATAAAGAAAATGGAAAAGTGGCAGCGGCATTATATATGATTCCATATGAAATGAAATATGGTACGGAGAGATTTGAAGTGATGTATTTATACGCATTGTCAACGGATAGACAATACAGGGAAAAAGGAATAATGTCTGATTTGATTAATAAATCTAATTATATAATAAAAGAAAGAGGTTACGCAGGTTCGTTTCTTATACCAGCTGATGAAAAACTATATGGGTATTATAACAAATTCGGATATACAGACGTAATCTATGGCAGAGAATATATAAAAACAGATATGAATGAAGTATGTGAAGAATATACAAAAACAGACATTAGAGAGTTATATGAAAAATATGCAGAAGAAGATTTTAATACAATACTGCATTTAGATAATAATAGAAATATTGAAAACAGAATTATTTTGTCTGCAAGACAGAATGAATTTAACTGTAGGACATTTATGGAAGAAGGCGGAAAAATATATCTATCTAAATCTAAAACAGAATATATTATGATGATACAAAAAGAAAATGAAGTTCATATATATGATACAAATATAAAAGAATATTATTCAAATGAACGTAAGAAAATGGGATTGTTTAGAAAGAATACAGAGATTTTAAATGATAAATATAGTATGAATGAGTTATATATAAAAAGAGTTTTTGAGTAATATACGATTT